>CALCCH010000261.1 GCA_937899855.1 uncultured Saprospirales bacterium
CCAGGTCGTATGCTATTTCGCTAACCGTTTGTTCCGATCCCAGGAGCAGCGATTTGGCCCGTTCCACCAGGTAGTAATTGATGTGGTCCTTGGGGCTGCGGCCGGTTTCTTTTTTTAGCAAGTCGCTAAAATAATGTTGAGAGAGGTGGGCTTTTTCGGCAAAATACTGGATGGTGGGCAGTCCCAATTCGAGGTAGCGCTGGTCTTGAAAATAGCGTTTGAGTTCCTTTTCAAATTGTGAGACCGTATCCCGGCTTTGGCTGCTGCGGGTGTGGAACTGGCGCTCGTAAAAACGCAGACAGTAATTGAGCAAAAGCTCGAGGTTGGATACGATCACCCGCCGGCTGTGTCGGTCGATTCGCTGCTCGTACTCCGCCTGGATGCTGGCCACACAATCGTTGACCCGTTGTTCTTCCCCCTCCGAGAGATGTAGTGCCTCAAAGACTTCGTAGTTGAAAAAAGAATAATCCGCCATCTGCTGCTCCAGATGGGTGGTGCGAATCAAATCGGGATGAAAATACAGCATCCAGCCCCGGACGTCGCCTCGCTGTACGGGCTGCCGAATGGTGTAGACTTGCCCCGGCTCGGAAAACACCATGATGCCTTCCTGAAAATCAAAAGAGTGGCGGCCGTAATCCGCTCCACAGCTCTTGTCCTTCATGGCGATCATGTAAAATTCTTCGGTGATCTTACTGCCGACCAGCTCGGCCGGAATGTGCATGTGCCGCGCGTCCATCCAGGAAATGAGGGGATGTTTGGGCTTGGGCAGTCCCAGTTTGGCGTGCAAGTCGCTGATGGAATCGATTCGGTGCATGGGTCCAGCCATCTTTGGTGGTATTGGTGCTTGGTAAAACTCAAAGGTCCGAAATATTGGGGCGTATTGCTAGCACAAAATGCGGAAAGCGGCACACAAAAGGTGGAATGCATAGCGCTCCAACCGTGCTAATCCATCTTCTTCAGGTCAAAATTTACGCTGCCCTGGCGAATGGTCAAGCCCGTTACCCGCTGCGTGCTATCGGATCGGAGATAGCAAAAACCGCCATTCTCAGCCGCAAACTTTCGATCCGTCAAAGGGACGATCTCCATTGTGTCAATCTGCCCTTCCTCATAGGCCTCGAGGATCAATTTGTCATTGAGCAGGCTGATTCGCAGCGTATCGGAGTCGTCGTGAAAGGTGCCGGGGTAGTCGGCGTAATCCGTTGTGGCGTAGGGTGGGGGCGTCTCCAATTGCAGAAAGGCACCAAGCTTTTCGTAAACCGCTATCGCCGACTGTCTAAACTGGATGACACTCATACAGTGGTTGGTTACCCCGATAAAGTGTTGCTCCGTCAGTACGTTGCGATAAGTGGGGTTGCGAAGGTAAAAGGCAATTCGTTCCTCCGACAGGGGACGATCGGTGAAGTACACCTCCGAAAACCAGCTCGTATTGAGCTTCAACCAGTTGAGATAACCTTCAATATTTTTTTTCAGGTACTCCATATTGAGATCGACGATGGCCTTGTCATCGATGTACAAATCTTTGAGATCCAGCAGAATCGAATCGTACCGCGTGCTCAGTCGTTCGCTGGCGTTCATCAGATTTTGAAAACCCTCCGTCTGAATATTCAGGACATTGATGGTGACGGCCACGGTAGTCAAAGGGTAGTGGTTCTCGATCTGGTAGTCGGCGGCACTCAGTTCTTCACTTAGGATCAAGTGGATAAGCGAGTCCTTGCGGTGGTAATAAGCGATGATATCGGTCGTCCGTCCGATATCGACGGCCAATTCGGAGTGGATTTGTTTGAGGATGCTATCGACGATGCGTTCGTTTTTGCGAAGTTCATTGGCATTGTTGATCTGTAGGGCCAACAAAATACCGATCATCACCAGTACGATCTCGCCCAGGGCGTAGAGCAGGTAGCCGGAGATTTGGCCCTTACCCAATAGATTCGCTCGTAACTGTCGGAAGATTTTTATCATAGGCCTATACGATAGCAGCAACCTAGCAAATGGTGTGGTGAAATCCTAATAAAAGGCTAACAATTGGCTGAAGAAATTCGACCCGTTTGTCACTGGGACAGCGCTCGGGGAGCTAGATCCAGGGCGAGGGGCTTTCGGCGATGTCCTGCCGTACTTTGAGGCGGCCGCTGTCGCCTGGCGGGGTACCGGGTGGGCAGGTGGAAGCCTGTCCGAAGCTGTGGTGGCGGAGGCCAGCAAGAGGAGGGGAAGGACAGATTTCATCGCGCGGAGTTTTTATTTAGACCGGACTTGCTTAACTTAGATGGTGTTCCTTTTTTCGCCTTAAATTTCCCCATCATGCTCGAAACCTTACTCCGCCCCGGCCAATCCGCCAATGACCTGCCCAAGCACGAGGCTGGTGGCGTTGGTAGTGGCAGCCTCTGCCAAATTGGTGTCAACGGCCAACTCTACCACGGCGCCCAATACCTTCCATTTGCCCCCAATGGCATCAACTGGATTGCTCAAAACGGCTTGGACGTATTGAGTTATAACTTTACGGGCTGCATCATGGCCGTCTTCGATCACGAAGGTACGCGCAAAGTCGCGCACATCTCCACGGGCCCCAGTCAAGATTGCAAGATAGCGTGGGACGAGCTCAAAAAAAGTTGTTCCAACGTTCTTGAGTTTCGTCCCTCCGACTTTGTCGACAATCAAGGCAAGACTTTCGTGGGCTGCTACGGCCTGATCACCAGTGATCTGCAGACCTACGCCATCACGACCGTGCAGGACAGGGGGCAGTACGTGATCAGTAGCATTAAGATGGCGCATTTGCTGCGTTAGGGGGAGGGATAATGCCGGCCCAATAGGGGAGTGGGCTGATGGATTTGCTGGGACTCGGTAAGAGCTGGTGAGTTGCTAATTGTATTCCTGTTTCCTTTTTATTGGTCAGTTGTACGGATAGTGCTGGTGACGGAGTTGTTGCGGATGCTGGGCAGGTGCCTGTAAAATGCGAAAATCTTTACTTAACATAATATAAATTATAGGCTAATAGGTCACATTCTAAAACAAAACGGCAACCGGGCCATCCCAAGTCGGGATAGCCCGCTGCCGTTGGGACCCGCTAACGGCCGGGTGTATTGCCGGGCGAGGCATTAGTTACCTAATTAGTCACCTAATTAGTTACCTAAGTGCCGATCCAAGGACTCCTGGACACTGGTCTTTGCAGTCTGTGGTAAGGTCTCGATCTTGGCGATGTACTGGCCTACCAACTTATTGGCGGAACCGGCTTCCTTTTGCTCAATCTTAGTCTGAATCTCGCCCACCAGCTCGGCCAGCTCTCCCTGACCCGACTCGGCCAAATCGGCCTGGTAAGCCAGTAAAGCCGCCCGCTGCTGGGCATTCTGAGAAATCGTATGCTCCGACCGGTAGCGAATGGAAATGCATGTGCAATAGGCAAATCCCCAGGAGCAATTACAACGAGCAGCCGTAACGTTGCCACTCACGTAGCAGGAAATCTGACAGCTTTCAAAAAAGCAGCTCGCGCTGCATTGGTGGTAGTCACCCGCCAATTCCTGAACTTGGCCAAAGCTATGGCCCCACCAGCCAAAGGCGGCGAATAGAACGATTAAAATCTTTTTCATAATGGATTGGTTTGGTTGTTGGTTTTGTTTGCAAGACATTTTCAAAATAGGGCCCCTCCCCTCTCAATCGGAAAAGCCGTAAAGCAGATCCTTGAGTTTGGAACCCGTAAGCTCGGAAATATTGTAAGCCTCGTTGAACTTGACGATGGCGTAGTCGATATCTTCCTGGAGTTGGCGAAAGTTGTGGGGCAACTCGTTCTGGCACAAATCCTCATTGGGATAGCTGGATACGATTACCCGAAACTTCTGGTAGTATTTTTCCCCCTGGGAGATAAACTGGTTGTATTTGTTGATGAATTCCACCAGGCGGTCCACCGCAAATTCCAAGTTGATTTGTTGCTTGTAGGCGTAATTACCGGGGGACACTCCCCCATCCTGGATTTCGGTTTCGAGGTTGCTGATAAAGCTGTTGAGCTTTTCGTAGAGGTTTTCCCAGTCGTCCTCCTTACGGCATTTGTCGAGGGTAATGTGGTATTCAACCACCTCGACGTAATCCTTAAACAGGTCGAGACATTCTTCCTTGAGGGCGGTGTTGCTTTCGCGGAGGTATTCGGTTTCGTAGAAAATGGTCGAGAGTTCCGAATTCATCCGGGCGGTAAAGTCGAGTAGGCAGGAGATGTCGTCCAGTTCTTGCTTGCGATCCTTGGTCGGGCCACTGCCGATCAGGGAGGCCACTACTGAGAAGGTAGTCGACAGGTAGGGATTCGTTTCCAGGAGGGCGGGCAACTTGAGGGAATTTTCCTTGCGCAACTTCCCCTCCAACAACTCCCGAGATTTCTGAAATTAGGGATAGCTGATGGGGTTTGATAGCGACATGGCGTTCTGAAAAGTACGCACCGAGGAGAAGTGATGGTCGAGCCCCAGGATTTTCTCATACACCATCTTGATCAAATCAATGCCTTTTTTATAACGCTTTTTGGTCAGGTCCAATTCGTACAGCCCCTCCTGTACTTTCAGCTGTTCGCTGAGTTGCAGCTTGCGGGACAGTAGGGCGAATTGCTGTTTAAAATCGGCCTCCTCACTGGCGATGGGAAAGCTTTCGATTTGCCGATCAACCTGTTCCAACTCCGACCGAAGTAGCGCAATCCGCTCCACTGGTGGGGGGGCCTCCCCTTCCCTATCCACACTACTGGATTGGATCAGATCGCTGGGAATCGAATCGGAGACAATCCGGGCGTGCAAGGGAATTTGGATCAGCGAAAATAGCACGAGGAATAATAATGGTAGACGATTCATGATAGATTTTTTTGACGTTCGAATGAGTATCCTCCGGGGGCGGTCATTTTGCTCCGGCCGGGGGCTACGGGCCTAAAATCGGATTTGGTAATGATCGGTATGCTCGGTCACCACGTAGTCCCCTGGTGGGATGGTCGACTGGATGGCCCCAATCTGAGTGGCCAGCCCCGGTGGGATTTCGAAGGCATCGATGACTTTAAATTGACCACCGATAAACTGCGCTTCCTTCTGCTCGACGCTGATGTTGCCCTTGGCAATTTGTAGCTGGAGGTGATCCTCCTGGTCGGACCACAGCAAGCCCAGTGCGGCACTACCCGTCGGACTGCTCAAGCCCCCCACATCCGATACGCTGCAGATGCCCCGGCCTACACAGCTGGGCCCCCGTCCGAAGTGGACGCTGACGGTGGCTAGGACCGTCATCTTCGCCGAAGATGGTGCAGCCGTTGCGGGCGCTCGCAAGCCCCCATTGAGCGGGCCAAAGCCCAGGGCAATCAGTAAGGTCAGCACTCCCAGTGGCCTCAAAGAAAGGACGTATTTTTTCATGGTTGATTGTAGTTTTGTTTTGAGTAGGTCTTGATGGCTTTTTGTGGAAAGTGGTTTTGCGCGGTAGAAATGGAACCAGCCACTGGTGGGCTGGCTCCTTCTAGTATGCAAGTAAACCTCTTTCTACTGGGGAGAGAGGCTACGAACTTGTTGCTGCTTTTTGGTAGGCAGCGCATCCGCTTTGGTTTGGTAGGCTTTGACCAGTCCGCGAATGTCTCCACCGCGCTTAGCCGTAGCACTGATTTCCTTTAGGATGGAGGCCATTTCGCTTTGTCCCATGCTGACCAAGGCCACGCGCTGGTTCTCAATGGCTTGGTGGTTGATCGCGCCGTGTTCGGCTTGGCTGTCGATGTTGCCTCCACAACCACAGGTCGCAAAGCCCCAAGCGCAGGTACAGACGGCGCCCCCCTGGGAAGGGTTACAGTTCATGCTACAGCTGGTAAAGAAACAATCTACCTCGCACTCGTATTCGTGACCGGCGAGTTGCGCTTCGATTTGGCCAAAGACGTTCGAGCTGAGGGTGAGGGAGAAAAAGAAAACGAAAAGGATGGATAAATTTTTCATGGCGTTGGTTTTGTAAGTTAAAGGATAGAAGATTAAAATGATGTTGAGTAATGATCGATTAAGCTTAAAGTGATCGGATTTTCAAGTTTTGGTAGTCTTGCGATTGTTGCGGTTTGTTGCGGTTGATCGCAGTTGACAAAGGCAAATTTGAGGATGGAACGGGCGGAAAACAATTACAAAATTTTCAAAAATTCGGCTTTTAGAAAATCCCCCATCCAGAACTTGGAACAGCCCCGGAGGGGGAAATCTAAAAAACTAAAACAGTTACATTTGATCGGTTTTTAAAAACGGCGCACTGTACTGTCGCTCACCGGTACGCAGTACCCAGTAGTACTGTCCGGCTGCCAGCTCGCTGGTATCCAGCCGCCACTCGTGAAGGCCCGCCGCCACCGACCGGACCGTTCGCAGACTCCGCCATTCCCGACCGTATACGTCGTAAACGGTCACCCGTACCGTTTGCGCTTCGGAGAGTTCAAAACGCAACTGAGCACTCGCTCCCGGACCGACGGGGTTGGGGTAAAATTGGGGGCGCTCCACCGACCTGAAAGTCGACGCTTGTGGGGCAGTCGCCCGGTACTGGCCCTTTAGCTCGCAGTGCTTAGAACGCACGCTGTAATGGTGAATACTATCGGACAAAAAATGCAGGTGAATTCCCGTCTCGCTGAGGTTGAACTCTACCACGCCGGGTAGCCCAAAGCGGTAGGGAGCCGCACTGGAATAGTCTTCCGCACAATCCGAGAGGAAGTAGGTAGAGTCCGCTCCCCCGGTCGTTTGGTGGAGGAAGTGTAAGACGGAGCAGTGGGTACCTTGGTCGTAGATAACGGTCAGTTCGATTTGTTGCTTTTACAGTGTGGCCAGCTCATTCCAGGCCAGGTTGATGGTGCCCAGCAGACCACCCTGTAGTAGATGGGTCGCCGAGTCGGTTGGTGTACACTGACAGGTGAGCTCGTCCTTAATGGGGCTTTGCATCAGGATCTCCGCATCTACGATGATGTAATTGACCCGCAGGTCCACTACGATGGAGCGGAGGGCACTCTGCTCCGTCCCGTCCTCACTGAGCAGGCTGATGAGGTAGAGCTCGGTGGCCAGGGAGTCCAGTGTGATGCTGGTATCCGTGGGGTGATAAAGCGAACTAGCGCCGTCGAAAAGATTGAAGGCACTGATGGTATAGTTGCTAGCCCCCGCGATACTGCCCCAGGAGAGGGCCAGGGTATTTTGGTCGGTCTCCGTGAGGTAGGGATGGGGAGCGGCCAGGCTCGGATCGTAGGTACCCCGTTGTAGTAGGTGGCTCAAATGCTGCGCTAAGGTATCGGCGGGAACGTCGATTTGGTTGGCATACGTCAAATCCAGCTGGGCGTATACACTGGCGGATTCGCCACTGGTGATGGAAAATACGGCTTGGGAATATAGGGTGTGATTTGTTAAAAGGTTGGTCAAAAGGAATGCTAGTAGGATTAGTTGTACTGTTTTGTTTTTTAGTTGGTTCATCGCAGAGGAAATTGTAGGTGAAAGAATACTTACCTCACAAAACTGTCATCCGGACACCCTAAAACCAATTACAATTTTTTTAAAAAATCGGAATTTCGAAATTTTAGCTATATTTATAATGTATTCGATTATCGATTTGGACAACAACAAGCCTCGAATTTTTGAGCCCCCCGGGTGGGGGCAACAAACATCATTAATTATTCGATTGCTTGAATTATGTATGCGAGTAAACTTCTGGAACTGATCCAGGGCTTGGAAAAGCCAGAACTGGATCGACTGGAAAGATTTGTGCAGTCTCCCTACTTTGGTAAATCCAAGTCAGCAAAGGAGGTCCCACTTCTTCTCCAACACATTCGCCGGTACTTTCCGGCCCTAGACGACCCTGCCCTCACCAAAGAAAATACCCATACCGTGCTCTACCCAGGGCAGGCCTTCGTGCCCGGTAAGGTAGATCGCGTGATGTCGGATTTGCTTAAAATCGCCCGTGAGTTCGTGATCTACGAATTCTCGGACCTCAAAAAAGATGAGGTGCAACGCCTACTGGCGCTGGCCCGCTTTTATCGCCACCGTCATATGGAAAAAGCCTTTCGACGTACGATCAAAAAGCTAAAAAATTCCCAAGCCAAGGGCATCAAAACCAAGGACTACTATTCCAAACAGTTTTTGATCGAACAGGAAATCTCTAACTTCGACAGCTTTTACAACCACCGCCGCGAAGACCTCAACCTTCCCGCCACCCTCAAAAGCCTCGATATCTTTTACTTGGTCAACAAGCTGGAGTACACCTGCTGGTTACTGGCCCAGGACAAGTACAATATTCCCCTCACCGTCGACGACAGCCTGCGGCTTTTCGACCGGATCATCGCCTCCTTTAAGGAAGAATTTGATCTCGACGAAATTCCCCTGCTCCAGGCCTATTACCAGGGCATCCGCATGATTCAGGACGAGGGCGGCGGCGAGGATATTTTTATCAGCCTCAAACGCATTCTCCAGCGCTACGCCGATGTCATTCCCCTGGATCGCCTCAAAGAACTCCAAACCCTTTGCCGCAATTATTGTGTCCAACAGTACAATAACGGCCGAGCGTACTTCCTGGAAGAAGCCTTTACCCTTTACCACGATCACCTCGAACAGGGCTATCTGTACTACGAAGGCGGCCTCCTGCCCAGCACCATTCGCAACGTGGTCGCCATCGGGATACGACTCAACAAGTTTGACTGGGTATATCGTTTTTTAGAAGATTGCAAAGGGCGGATCGTTGCCACCAACCAACCCCACGAGATTTATCTCTTCAACCTGGCCAACTACTACTTCGCCCTCAAGAAGTATCCCGAGGCCCTGGATTGCCTTTCGGATCGCTACGAGGATGCCTACTATACGATTGCGGCAAAACGCATGGAACTTAAAATCTACTACGAGCTTCAATCCGATATCCTCGAATCTCGGATCGACGCTTTCAAAATTTACATCTACCGGATCTCCCAAAAGGTATTACCCGTGGTCCAGCGCGACGGCAACAATAATTTTATCGACCTGCTCAAACAGATTCGCAGTCCCAAGACCCTGGATAGCCTCAAACGCATCGAAAAGTTGAGAAATAAGGTACGGGAAAAGAAATCCATTGCCGAGAAGGAGTGGCTATTGGAAAAGCTGGCGGAATACGCCCAGCAACTCGCTGGAACCGTTTCCTGAACCCCGCCAGTCTGGTAAAGCTCCGGTAAGTAAAAAGGGGCAGGGCTTCGGATCGTATTGGGTTCCAGAGCCACTGCCTACCGTTATGAGACAAATGATCTTATTACCGCATCAGTCCGCTGCGGCGAGCTTGATTTCCATGCGAATATCCGAGCGTTGGTATTCCGAACCAGCACGCGAGCCACTGCTGGCCTCCACAAACCCCAGGCGGTGGTAAAGCCGAATGGCGGGAAGCAACTTGCGGTTGGACTCCAGAAATACCCTTTCGGCACCCATTTCTCGCGCCCGCGCCAGAATGGCTAGTCCCAGCTTTTTACCCACCTGCTGGCCCCGCACCGATTCCGACACCGCCATTTTGGTGAGCTCGTACAAACCCGGCTCCGTCCACTTGAGGGCACAGGTCCCCACGATTTCCTCCTCCATCCGGGCAAAAAGAATGGCGCCCCCCTCCCCGATGATTTTCTCCTCGTGCTGCTCCAGCACTTCAATATCGATGGGTTCTACCGAGAAATACCGCTGGATCCAAGCGTAGTTGAAGGCTTTGAAATAAGAACCCCACTCGGGGCGGTAATCCACAATTTGGATGCGGTCCAGTAGGCGTTGATTGCGCCATTCGCGGACGCGCGTGGCCATAGTCTGCTCCGCAAAGGCGTGTTCCATTTCGGTGATGCTCGCCAAGAGGTGGTGATCCTGCGCACCCAAAATTTGGGAAAAACACTGGGCAATATCCTCCCAGGTCTCCCGTAGAGCGGGCAGTAAAGCCTTGCCGTGCTCCGAGAGCGACAACACCCGCCGCCGTCGATCCTCTCGATCCTGTAAAGAATTCAAATAACCCTATTGTTCCAGCTCCCGAGCGGTCTAGATAATGC
>CALCCH010000262.1 GCA_937899855.1 uncultured Saprospirales bacterium
CGATTCTGAGTACGAAAATAGATTATGAGTAAGAAAAAAAAGTATGAATAAGAATAAGTAGGGGGGGTATGGAGGGGGGCTTGCCAATCGAGGGGGTGGTGGACACGAAATAGAGATCGGAGCGCTGCCGGGGGGCGGGTGGTCACGGGCCAGGCCAGCCGGATGGGAATGATTTGGGGCCGCCCCTTAGTTCGGAAGCCCCGGTTGGCGGATTGGAGTACCTGCTGGAGGGTCGGACTGATCTTGGGCCTTGGTGGGAGGAGGAGCAGTAGGTAATGGGTCCGCTCCAATTCGGCGTTCCGTTGGTGGGGCGTGGCGGACCAATTTTCGAGGGTGGAAAAGACGGGAAATTGATGGGAGCGGAGGCTGCGTTGGAGGCTACGGGCAAAGGAGCTGCCCGGACCATCGTGAGGGCCTTCGTAGTGCAGGTAAAGACGAGTCCGTTTGATCTCCTCCCGCTCTACCTCCCGGACGATGTCCAGGAGGAGCGCCTCGATCTCCGTCGGTTCCCACGGGACTTGTCCGGTTGCGATCCTTTTTAATAAATCTCGGTAGGGGAGGTGTTCCCGCTCCGTGGGATGGTTGACCAGCATGTGGTCGAGGAGGTGGATGGCGGCCTGGATTTGATGATTGTGGAGGTGTTCGCGGACGCGTTGGGCGAGGAGTCGGAAGGTCATGTAGCGCTGGGTTTGGAAGGTAAGATAGTCGTTGGCACTACGCTGCTAAGACGGTTGGGGCCGCTAATGTTCTGCTGTTGGAAAAAACCATTAGATCTAACGAGCCGTCATTCGTTAGATGTGGGGAGGCCGTTTTGATGGAAAAAGCTTAGTCCCGCCCCTGCTGTCAATGGCGGTCTGGCCCCCGCGGTCGGTACAGGGCCCCGAGTCCCAGCAGCAGGACGAGCCCAAAGAGGAGGGCCACGCCCTCGGGCTGAAACCAAAGGCTCCGATAATCCCACTCGAAGGCCTGCATGACCCGTTCGAGGTTGAGGAAGTAAGCCAGGGAGAGGAGGAGGTAAAGGAGGTAGCGCCCCCGGAGCGCGCCGTAGTAAAAAGCCATCAGCAGGGCGGGATGGGAATAGCGCTCGTGCATTTGGGTGTTGAAATAAAAAAAGCCCACCGCCACCAGACAAGCCGTCAGAAAAACCAATTCGGCGCTGTCCTCAGCGAGGGCCTCCCCCCGCCAGGTACAGGCCAGACTGCGCAGCGCCAAGGGTAGGAGAGAGAGGGCACTGGACAGGCAAAACAGCAGCAGCCCCCACTGTTTGTAAGTCCAGCCTCCCCAGTACTCGCGATCGGATACGAAGAGGGTATTGTCGCCAAAAAACAGGTACCAAAAATTGAAGGCACTGAGTGAGGTGCGGGGGTACAGATCGACCGAGCCCGTAGTGAGGGTCTGCCACATGACCGGGAGCTGCCCCGCCCGAATAAAGGGCCAGAGCAACAGCAACTGGACCAGTCCTGCCGTCAAGAGTCCCCAGCCTACCCGGCGCCATTGCAAACGCAAACTGGGCAACAATACCAGGCCCACCAGGGGTAAAAAGATGATGGACTGGAGTTTGGTATTGAGCGCCAGGAGGTAGCAAACGATGGCCCAATCCGGGCGTTGGCGCAGGCCAAAAATCAGGGCCAGCAGGCTCCACACGGTAAAGACCGAATCGATTTGGCCCCAGACGATGCTGTTGTAGAGGTAGGCGAGGTTGAGCAGCAGGAAGAGGGGCAGCCAGGGGCGCCGTTGCTCGCGGGGCAGGATCAGAAAGCGGGCCAGGGCCCCGAGAAAGTCAAAGCCCAGGGCAAAGATTTTGATGCGGTACAAATTGGCGTAGAGCGTGTCCCAGTCGCTAAAAAAACCACTGAAGGCGTTGAGGAAGTGCAGGTACAGCGGATGGTAATTGGTGAGCACGTGGCCGTCGATGCGGAAGGAATAGATGCTGCCCAGCTCGTGCTCGAAGCAGTAGCGCGTCCAGTGCATCCAGTACCACCGATCCCCGTGGCTGTCTTCGGGCAGCCAGTAGACGAGTAGCCCCAGCAGGAGGGCGTAGCCGAGCCAGTACCAAGCCCAGTGGAGCGGGGAGCTTGGCTTCCACCTTGGGAACCAGGGTATTTTCACAGGATCAAAGGTAGCACTTTTTTGGACCTTGCTCAGGCGGCGCTAGCCGCGGGCGTCTCGCGGTAGCTGCGGAAGAGGGCGTAGCCCGCCAGGCAAAACAGGACCGCCGCGAGGGCCGACAATTGGACCCCCGTCGGATTGTCCGCGCTTTTGCCCCACAGGAGCAGGGAGGGAAAGATCAGATTGGCCAGGGTAATGCCCATTTTCATCATAAAATTGCGGGCTCCGTAAAACATGCCCGCCAGTTGCTCGCCCGATTGCCGTTCGTGCTGGTAGACGATGTCGGCAACGATGGCGTTGGGGATGATGCCGAAGGCAGCCAGGGGAAAGGCCGACAAGAGGGCCAGGGCGTAGAAAAAGAACAGCTTGGGCAGCGGCAGCCAGGCCACGCCGTAGGTCAGGCCAAATACTGCACTAAAGACCACGAAGGCGCTGAGTAGCACCCGTCGCTTGCCCCAGCGGCGCACCAGCCAGTTGATCGGCGCGTAGAGCAGGAAGCTGGCGAAAAAGCCAATCGTCATAAAGAGGGTGGCGAAGGATTTGTCCATCCCCAGCAGGATGGTAATGTAAAAGCTCACGCCCAGTTGGATAAAGGTGAGGGCGATCCAGTAGAGCAGGTCGGAAAAGCTGAAGAAGCGAAAGTTGCGGTTGCCAAAGACTTTACCGAGCGAAGAAAAGGCACTGATTTCGGTGACTTTTTGCCGGGCGTAGCGCCGCTCGTCGAGGAAAAAAACTGGGACCAACATAAACAGCAGACCGATGAGGGCAAAGTCGGCGAAGGCGAGCTGGAAGGCTGCGGTGGCGCTGTAGCTGCTTTCGAGCATTCCCTGAATGGCGTAGGCCGAATTGCCAATCAAAAAGCCCAGGGCCCAGGTGACGGAGAGCAGGGTGCTGAGGAGCATGCGGTCCGACTCGTGGTGGCCCAGTTCGCTGATCAGGGCGGTGTAGGGCACCGTGTAGAGGGTCATAAAGAGGAAAAAGACGAAGATGGTAAAGATCAACCACCAGGTATTGGTGCTGGTGTCGGTGCTGATGGGGTAGAAGATGAGTACCGAAAAGAGGGCAAAGGGAAAGGCGGCACCGGCCAGGAAAATCCGCCGCTTGCCCAGCCGGGATTGGTTTCGGTCCGTCCAGCTCGCAATCAGGGGATCGGTGACGGCATCGAAGAGGCGGCCGCCCGAGGTGATCAGCCCCAGCACGGCGATGATGCCAAAGAGGGCGCCTTGGTAAACGTAGGTGGGGAAAATGCCGGCCCCTTCACCCACCTCCGGGGGGAAGTAAAAGTAAATCAACAGATTGGCCGCGCCAAAGCTGGTGAGGGACCAGCCTCGCTGACCCAGTGCGTAGATTATTTTGACGGCGAGGGGCGGGCGTGCGGGCAGGGCGTTGGTTTTACCACAAACTAGTAAAAAAAACGCAAAAGCCCCGGCCCAGTCTTCCGCAGAAGACCCGGCCGGGGCGCGGTAGTCGGGGCGCAACGGATTACTGCCGCACCAAAAACTGGCTGTACTGGCTGCCCACGGTACGTACCGAAATTAAGTAACTGCCCTGGGGCAGCGCGTTGACGTTGAGGTCGTAATAGGGCTGATCGGGAGCGAGCACCTCGCTGCGCAAGAGCCGACCGAAGATGTCAAAGACCTCCAGCGTGGCTTCCTCCCGGAAAGCTTCGGCGGGTTGGAGGACCACGTTGGTCGTCGCCGGGTTGGGGAACAGCTCAAAGCCCTCCTTAATGGCCCAGCCCTCGATATTGATTACCTCGCTAAAGGTAAAGGCCCCATCGATGTCCACCTGGCGGAGGCGGTAAAACAGCTCGGGGGCCTGGGGCGGATTGGCATCTTCAAAATCGTAGTTCTGGTTGCTGTAAGCGGTAAAAGCCCCCGCCACCTTACCGATGGCGCTAAAGTTTTTACCGTCCACACTGCGCTCCACCATAAAGTGGTCGTTGTTGGTTTCGGTAGCGGTTTCCCAGTTGAGGGCCACCGCGTCGTCCTGGCGTTCGCCAACGAAGCTCATCAATTCCACGGGCGCCGGTGGGGCCGTTCCCTGGATGCGGAAATTATCGAAGGCAAATTCTTCGCTACCCGAATCCATCGTCACCTCAATGAGGACGTCGATGGTCGTCGTACCGTCGGGAATGCTAAAGCTAAAGGTCGTAAAAACGGTGCTCAGGGCGCCTCCCGTGTTGGTAAAGGGAAAGGGCACCTCCGTGTCGCAGTCGACACTGCTCATAAAGCCCCCGTTGGGCGCACTCATCAGACAGTTCTGGTCGATGGTATTGAGCAGAACCAGGTTCTCGTTAAAGGCGTCGTTTTGGCCATTGACGTAGCGGAATTTCAGGGCCTGGATAAAGCTGCCTCCGTCGATGCTGTAGGATACAATGACCCCATCGACGTAATCGTAGTTGGTGCTGTTGCCCTTGGCGAAGAGTCCGAGAAACTGTAGGTTGGTCCAACCGGTGGAGTTGATCTGGTTAAAGGAGATGGCCTTGTAGTCGTTGCCGTCGGCGCCGCTACCGGTATCGTCGGTATCTTCGCAAGCGAAGTAGAAGGTGCCGTTCTGGCCACTGTAGGCACCGCCCGAGGTGCTGATGTCGCTACCGTCGGTACGCTGGAAGTGGTCATTAGTACCATCGTTGAATTCGTTGGTGGAGTTGTAGCGCGATCCGTTGCCGTCGGTTTCAAAATCCTCCTGCCAGAGGATGGTTTGGGCGAAGCTGGGCGCGCTCAGGAAAAACAAAAAGAGGCTACAGAGGAGCCAGGAGGGGTAGAGTGGGTTCATAACTGGTCGATTTAAATTTTTTTGTAACAAAGGAAAGCGAGAGGATACCGTAGTTAGTTGTGTTCCCTCTAGCAGTTTTTGATCGGGGCTAAAATAAGAAAAACTAAACCAACAAAAGAAAGGGAGGGCCCTTTCCCTTGCTGGTTTAGCATTAAATAATCCTTAAGTCAGGGCTTCCCTAGCTGCGCGAAGGGAAGATACCTTGGAGGGCAATGATGTAATTGACGCACTGAACGGGAGCCATGTTGTTGATGGATTGATTGCCTCCGGTGAGTCCGACGTTCAGTTGGAGGTTGTGAACGAGGGCCCCCCCAAACTCATTGGGGCTGGGGGAGGTGTGGTAAAAGTCGTCGGCTTGTTGGGTCAGGTAACTGCCATTGGGCGAATCCGTATCGGGCGGATTGGCGGATACGGGCGTTCTGACGTTTCCGGTCAGGCTGGCGCTGTGATTGTGGGAGGGCATTTGGAGGATATTCATGGTATTGGTCTCCGTGCCAAAGCTCGCTCCTAAGCGGTAGGTGGACAGGCCGGGGCCCGTACCGGAGTGGGCGGGTACGCGTCCGCGGAGGTCGGGCAGTTGGAAGGTGGTGCGGCCATCGCCACCGTAGGTGGT
>CALCCH010000263.1 GCA_937899855.1 uncultured Saprospirales bacterium
TGGTCCAGGCATTTCCCCAGTCTCCCCGCTGCTCAAGTCCAGCGTAGAGTGGATTCCGTACGGCTCCCATGATGGGCTTGGTAAACCTTGGTCCAATTGATACGGAAAACCGGAAGCCTTGTTCTTGCGCCAAGGAGGAGTCAAAGTTAGGACTTGCCTTTGCGGCGGTCAATAGCGGGCGGCCCTCCAGATAGATGCTTCCGCCGTAGGAGAATGAGGAGGACGCCTGGTGCTGTTGGCCCAGCGTGTAGAGTGGGAGCAGGACCAAGATCATCGTAAACAGATGTTGGGTAATCATCATCATGTCTTTAGCTGTCAATAAAAAATAAAAAACATCAAAGAGACTAATAGCTTCATTGTAGATCTATTTCTCCTTTATGCCATCCAAATCACGCTCGGATTTCCCAGAAAAAACCACCTTGCAATTAATACCAAAAGCATGTTGCTGAACGGTGTTGTCGAAACCCAAATCAAAGGGGGCAAATTGATACTTCAAACTTGGGCTCAACGTAATCCTATTTACTGATAACATAGTACCGACCTCCAAGCCAAAACCATATTTCCATTGCCTGCCTTGAAATTCACCGGTTATTTGTTCCTTCACGGGTGGGTCGATAGAAATGGCACCCTCTTCATCATAAAAAGTTATTCGCTGATAATTCCAATCCTTTCTCTGTCCGATTACCCGATCTAGGAATAGGCCAGGAGCAATAAACAATTGCGGTTTATCAACGTAGTAAATTCTGAAGTGGGTGGCAAAAGATAATAGAAAGTCAGAAAAATCAATGATCCCCTCTCGTTCCGCGTCGGTGACAAAAGAACCGGACACTCGAATTGAACTCGCTCTCAAGAAGTTCACTGATTGCTGATAGTAACCTAAGGCAAACCTAGAATGCCATTCAACAGCTTGCAGTAGTTTTTTCTGAGTAATCAAGCCCACGGTAACTCTATGCCCTAATTTATTTGGTCCTAGATTTTCAGCGGCTTGATTCGGATAATTGATGCTCACCGAAAGGTATTCAATATCTGCCCCCCAATGCCAGGCTAACCTCTTTGTAATCAGTGAATCTTTACTTTGACAAAATGTATCAGCGCACCATATTGTCAACACTATTAAAACAATTACTCTAATCATAAGTGCTTTTTTAATAAAAAACTTGCAGGCTGCCGCTGTATACTTCCGCCTCTTTATCCCCCACCTTTTTAGGCCACCGATAGCGCGCGACGAAACGCCAGGTATTGGCACGAGAGCTGGTGATTCGGCTGACACTAAATCGGGATCTTAGGTATTCTATGCTTAATATAATAGCGGTATGATCCTCTTTCCGCCAAAGGAAACCTACCCCGGTCCCAAAGCCCAGCCAGACTTTCTGGTGGTAGTAGGTTTCTTGGATGAGCTGTCGCTGAGGTGGACTAATGACCGTATCACTTGATTCGTCGTAGTACCGGGTCAACCAGAAATCATCCTTAAATCTAGTCACTACGGGTACCGTGAGAAAAAGACCCGGCTCCAGAAAAAAGCGAAAGCGTGGTTTGCTTAGGTAATGGAGGCGAAAGCGAAGTGGAAGTCTTATGTTACCACTCCTGATATTTACGAGTCCCTGGCGCTCGCTTTCTCAAATAAATTCGCGATTTACTCTTGTCGAAAAAATGTAATAATAACTCGGCTCTAGGGCAAAGTAATCTAAGTACAGCGCTTACTATGCCGTTATGGTTTGCAGTAACTGTTTCTCCAATCCATCCCCGACGCCAAGGTCTACTCCCGTTGCGGTGGGAGAGCGCTGTCTGGTGATCGGATCGTGTACGACTTTCCCCGAATGTACATCCAAGTAAAAGTAAAAAGGCCGCTCTTTTTCCTCTTGTGCCCTAAGGGAAGAGATACTGAAGAGAAAGAGTATAATCAGTATTAAAATTAACTTGATTTTATAGATTACAATCATTTGCTAACTAAATTTTTAATCCTCATTGTGTTGAGTAGAAATGGTAATCGCTCCACTGTAAAGTTTTTCGCCGGTACAATTTATCAATCTTAGTGTGTAGGTGTAAGTATCATCAAGATAGAAACGGGGAAAACCACATTGATCAAAACAAACGTTTAAACCATCATTCTCATCCCAGTAAGAATCATTACAGGGAATTCTATCTTCGAAGCTATTTTGTCCATTTACGCATTCACCGTCCACTGGCGGAACTGAATTTTCAATCTCAGGATAACACTGGGAATGTCCGATCAAGCTAGCGTAACATGTTCGAATTTTCCCATCCCAACGAATGTGGTCGTGATGAAAGGGAGGATCAGTACTTGTGAGTCGTTCCTCTTTCTCATAAATAATCCCATTGTAGGTATCTCCCTCGAAAATAGTAAGTTTATAATAATAGGCATTGTACCCGGTTGACTCTGGAGCGAATACAATCATTTCACTATTATCGGGAACTGGGGAAAATGGGTTGAAGTCGGGAAAATACAAACTCGGAAACTCCCCATAATAATACAAGCCCCCCACCGTCAGCTGCTCCGAATCCGTACAATTGTACGCCTCAAAATCCCGAAAGGGCCCAATCCCCGACCGTACCCCCAAGGTGAAGGTATAAGTCGTATTTTCCATCAACGCCTGTTCCCCCTCGTTGTAAGGATAGGTTACGATGTACATATTGGGATTATTTGGATTCTGCGTCACCTCGCCCGCAAAGAAGGTCCCGTCCTCATCCACCAATTCGTACGTGAGCAAATCAAAGGGTGCATTCCCCCAAAATCGCGCTTGGATATAACCCGAGCAGGGGTTCAATTGCTCCAAGCGCAGGTCGATGATCCGCGGCTGCCCCACCCGCTTCACCTTCACCTCATCCCCACACACACAGCCCGTCAGCGGATCGGTCGCCACAATACTCAAGTCCAACTCGCCCCCACCCCCCGGCGGAAACGCCACAATGTTGGGAAAGGGCTTGCTGGCATCGTCGATGACCCCCTGATCGGATACCGTCCATTCAAATATACAATTCTCACACGTATTTATCCCTTGAATCGAGACCACTTCTTCCTCCGTACAGTAAATAAAATCCGGATAGTCAACAATCAAGTCGCAAATGGCCGTCACGTCCCGCGTCAGGCTCCGCGCCTCGCCGCAATCGTTGGTCACCGACAGCAGCACCCGGTAGGTCGCCCCGCACTCCCAATCGCCTCCCTGCCCCTCGTAAAAATCCTTCAAGTCAATTCCCCCAACATCATTGTAGCCAAACGTCGTCCTACAGCCCACCGCCGCTCCCGTTTCCGTCAGCTTACACACCCGCCAAGCGTAGCGGTTTTCCCCCGTACTCCCGCTGCCATCAATCCAAAAGCCGTTCGGACCACAGCTACACAGGTAAGCCCCAACGTCCAAAGCGGGTACCGGTGCCACCTCCCCATTGCAAAGGGCATCGACGTAGGCGTAGCCGTAATGTCCCCCCTGCTGACAGTCCGCCGTCGTAAATTCCAGCCAGACTTCCTCTCCCAAGTAAGCTCCCTGGCCCGTCTCCACGCAGGGCCAGGTCCGGTACACCAAACCGTTGGCGCTTGTCTGAAAAAAGGGATCATCCTCATCGGCGATGCTGCGCTGGCCCGAGATAAGCTCTCCGGCGGAATTGAGAAAGCGGTACTGGAAAAAGGGATTTTCACTGCTGCGGTGACCCGGGTCTTCCATCACGGGCAGGTAGAAAAAACGGAACTGCTGGTTGTTGGCGTCCACTTCAAAACAGTAGGTCAGCCGTTCGGCGCGGGCACCCGTCACCGTATTCCCCAGCTTGGCAATGTCGCTTCCCCCACTCGGTGGCGTCAAATCCAACTCCCGTACCACCAAATCCCGGTTGTTGATCCGCGCATTGATGATGCTGTGTCGCCCTCCTGCCGAACCACCACTTCATAATCCCCCTCCGTCAGCCCACCGACCCGACAAAGATACAACTGATCACAGACCGCCTCGTAGGTCTGCCCCCCATCCACACTAAACTGCAAGTCCTCCCCAAAAGCTTGGATGCTGATCTCTCCATCCGGGCAAATGGGACAGGACGGATCGCGGGTCGTTACATTGTACAAGGTCGGTCGACAATCATTATCCTCACAATCCGTCCAACCATCCCGGTCGTCGTCACAGCCATTGCCACAGACCTCGGGGAACGAACCGGGCACCTCAATCTCCAGCAAGGACAAGACCCCCTCCCCCGCTTTTTGAATCCGCAGGTACTGCGCCGAGACCTGGCCCAGGGGAAAGACCGTCCCCGAGGGGTAAGCACCCGCCACGTGCAGATAGCCCACCGTCGGGGAGGCCAGTTCGGTATGCAGGTCATTGGTTTCAAAAGGATAGCGAGAGTAGAGGAGGCAATAGTCCGAAAAACCGGTGGGATAGACGTCCGCCGGATACCACAAGTGGAGGCTTTCCAGGGCGTAGCTTTGGCCCAAGTCGATGGCCCACCAGGGTTCGGTTTCCCAGTCGGTACGGGCCGCATTTCCCGTGGCCCAATTGCCCGATTTTTGACCGTCGATAACCCGTTCGGGGTGGCCGTCTTCGAAGATAGAAGATTGGGAAAGGCGGCCTCCAGCAGTGACGTTAAAAAGGTCATGGGGAGAAGATTCGCCCACGCAGGGGACTTGAGCTGTAAGGGGAGCAGCGCCCAGCAAGAATAAAAGCAAGCGTAAAAGGGCAACCGCAGAGGTATTGAGAGATTGGATCATGAGCAAAGAAGTTAGTGGAGTAGAACAATAAAGTGCAGCCAGCAAGCCCCGAGCTAGGGCAGGATCGAAAGACGCGTGCTGTGGCGCTGCTGATCGCTGGTTTGTACTTGGAGCAAATAAATCCCACTGGGGATGGCCGCTATATCTATTCGCATGAAAGGACCAGTGACGGGATACTGTCCCAGGCATTTTCCCGTGAGGCTGTAGAGTGCTACCCTGGTTACGCGCCAAGTGGTGGGCCATTCCACGTGTAGGTACTCGCGGGCGGGGTTGGGATAAACGGACAGGGCGGAGCCACTGCTGGGGAGTGTACGAGCGGCGCTCCGATCGGTACTGCAATTCGCCGCACTCAGGGTCACCACTTTGGATAGTAAGTAGCCCTCCTGGTCTTCGACCAAAGCACGGCCAAAAGCCAAACCACTCGGCGCTTGAGCTACCAAGCGAACGCGATAGCGCGCGAAGGGCAAGTCGCGAAAGGTATACTGCTCCATTGCGCTTGGTACCGTTTTTACCTTTTGCCACAGATCAGCGGCCAAAGCCCTTTCCAGGATTAAGGTGTGGGGCAGGATATTTCTCTTGGCGGAAGCAGTCGTATTTAAACTTACCGTCAAAGTCTGGCAATCCTCCACTTGGATCGCCAGTGGGCTGGGGGATTGTGCCCAACCGTGGGCGCAAAAGGATAGACCCAGCCAGCAGGTCAACAGCCATTTGGTGTACATAAGGGTTCCATTTTGACAAAGCAATGCCAGGGCAGGTTCGCTGCGTTGAACTGCTTTGTAGTTGAAAAAATAAGAGCACAGGGCTTTCTCGTGGGTG
>CALCCH010000264.1 GCA_937899855.1 uncultured Saprospirales bacterium
GGGCCAAGGGACTTTCGAGACGGAGGAAGAGACGATTTTCCTCCGCCGGTGGAAAATCAAAATCCGTAATGGGGACGAGCTCCGCTTCCTCCGGTAGCGAACGCAGGAGCGTAATGTCGGGTTGCAAACCTTGCTCCGCCAGCCCGTCATAATTGTTGGTCAAATCGCGCAGCTGCTCCCAGTGGGCGATGTCCCGTAGCACGTTGATGAGGGTCATCCGCAGCTGATCCTCCGCACCGGGATTGTCGCTTTTTTCAATCCGCAGCAGCTGTCGCTCTCCGTGAAAGAGGACGACCTGGGCATTGCTCGTTCGCGTCGCCTCCCGAAAGTCGAGTTGGTAGGCTGCCGATTCCTCCTCCCCCTGGGTAAACCAATCCGCCCAGGCCGGCTGGCTGGCCCACCAACTGAGCAGGTCCGCCCCCTGAGATTCGTCCCCCCGGAGCTGTACCCTCAGGGGCAAGTCCATCTCGGGAAGGATTTCGACCTCGTAGAGGTCATCGGGATTGGCCTCAAATTCGAGTTGGAGCATGCTGTGCTGGAGTGCCAGGTCGCGTACCCAAGCTTTGCCGACTTCCTCCCCGCGGTGGTACACCCGCATTTCGGAACGGCTAAAGCGGAGCCCAAAGGTCAGTTCGAGCAGCCGGCCAATTTCCACCCACCACCGGTCGTCGTAGTGATAAACGGAATAGCGGTTGAAGTCGCCACTGGTGGCTTGGGCCCGTTGGAGGAAAAACGCCCGGGCGTCCTGTCCTTCGTCGAGGAAGAGTTCGGGCCGTTGTCCTTGGTGGGGCCCCCGTTGGTGGCGGATGAGGGCCCGGCTGCGATCCACCAGTTGGTGATAGTCGACCCGGCCCCGCGTTTTTTGGAAGGCTTGGAACAATTGTTCGCTAAAGTGGCCGTACTCCGGGAGGACCAGCGGGTTATTGATCTGCTGACCGACCCCACTAGCGGCCAGGAGGTTGAAGTGGGCGGTGGGAATGATTTCTTCCGCTCGCTCCGACAGCTGACGGGCGAAGTAGCCATCGAGGAAATCTTCCAGGCCTCGTTCTTTATTTTCTTCGGGGGGCGCGGCCATGGCTTAATCGGTTTTGTGAATTAAATAGGGACCTAAATCCTCGCGCAATTCTTCGGCGAGGACGTCTAGGACGACGGGAATGTTCGCCGCTTTGAGAATGTCGATGCCGGCGCCTCGATTGCGGGGGTGGGGATCGATCAGGCCAATGTAGACCGTCGCCACATCGTAGCGGGTGATGGCGCGGGCGCAGGAGGGCGTCCGCCCCTGGAAGGAGCAGGGTTCGAGGGTGACGAAGACGTGGAGATCCGTCTCGTCGCCCCGCAACTGGCTCAAGGCCAGGGCCTCGGCGTGGGGCTGGCCGGGTGCTTGGGTATATCCCCGCGCGATGATTGCTTCTCCCCGTACGATCACACAGCCGACCGGCGGATTGGGCAAGCAATCCGGCAGGGCCTTTCGACCTTCCAACTGCGCGGTGCGCATGTACATTTCCATTTGGCTGCGATCCATTGCTTGCTTGCCGTTTGCGAAGTAGCGTATCCTCTCGGGCTACTCCGGTGGTATTTTTTAGAAAATCTTATTCAACTTAAATCCAAAGCCCGCCGCGTGCGAACAGTCGAGAATAATATTGACGTTTTCACAACGCTCGTTCAACTCGTGTACCAAAGCTTGTAGTTCAATGCTGGCCAGGTGCCGGTGGCCGCTCGTGGTGTCCGACAGCACCAGCGCACTCATCTCGCGATCCCCAACGTGGCGCTGCAATTCCACGGGCACCTTGATCCGCGCACCCTGCCCCGAAAAGTAGAACAGGACGCCATCTTCCGGGCCCGCCTGTCCCAGGAAGGACCGAAACGCGTTGATGACCTCCCCGTAGTTGGCCTCCTGATCTTGCAACAAACGAACCTCAAAATCGATTGCTTCCCGCCGGCAAGTTTTGGCCAAATAGTCGCGAAACCGAAAAATGGTGGTCGCTGGAGTGGGATAGTCGATAACGGGAGAGCCCGGTTCGTATTGATCGATCCCCACCAGCAGGGCGTACAAGCGCTTGATGTCGAGGCCAATCGGCTCGGGCGAAAACAAGCGCCACTGGTAAAGCCCCCGCAATTCCTCCGGGTCGAAGGAGGATCCGGTCTGGGCCTGTTGTTGCTGAGGCGGCGCTTTTCGCTTGGGGCGTTTGCTGGTCCTCGGACCACTGGGGTTGAACTGTTCCTGCATCCGGTTAAAGGCCCCGGTGATGTCTGGTTCCCGACTCAGGTTTTCGTAGAATCGTTGGACGTCCCCTTGTCGATTCTCCGCATCGCCTTCGCCCTCCAGGCCGATGGTGTAGTCGATGCCCTTCTCGAAGAGCAGTTCGGCGTGTGGGGCACTGCGAGCCGCGTGGAGGAAAAGCAATTGACAAGCGGGCAGCGGACCAATCAATTGCGCGAGCAATTCGGGGCTGAGCGAAAGGAAGTCCTCGGATTCGTCCTCCCGCGGAAGCGCCACGCGGTAGCCCGTCAGGTGGATGCGTTTGATGGCCCCCGGATGGCGTCGACAGATTTGAAACAATTTGGTCGTACTGCTGATGTATTCCAGATGCACTTCTTCGGCTACGGGGCTCCGGGCTTCTTCCAGCAGTTGGAAATCGAGGGTCGAACGCGGCCCCACCATCAGCCAGATGTCTGGCTTAGGGGTGCGGTTCTGGCTGATGTTAAAATAGGCCCGTAGGCTGTCTCCGTCGGTACGGTGTAGGGCCAGGGGGAGGTTGGCTACGGTATTTTTACGAAGGTCGAGGAGCTGCAATTTTTCCAGCTTGGCGATGGCCTCGGGGGCGTAGGGAATGTCGTTATTGTCGAGCGAAACGCGTTTGATATTGGGGAGTTGCAGCAGGACTTCGGGGAAGCGGTCGAGCTGGCCATTTTCCAGTTTGAAGACCCGTAGTTGCGACAGCTTTGCCAGTTCCATCGGGAGTTGCTGGATGGGGTTGGAGCTGATGAGCAGTTCTTCCAATTGGCGCAGCTGGGCAATTTGGGGAGGAATGCGGGTAATTTTGTTGATAAACAGGTCGAGGCTGCGGAGTTGGTCGAGTTCGAAGACTTCGGGGGGAATGGCTTCCAATTCGAGCCGGCTGAGGTCGAGGCTGGTGGCCCGGGTCCGGCGGGCTTCGGCGATGCGTCGGTCGGCCTCTGTGGTGGGGGTCGGTGGCTCGGCATCGGGAAGGTCGATTTGCTCGCGCAACTCGCTGGGGAGGGGCAGGTGAAAGACGCCCGCTTCGTTGGCCTCTTCCCCGGTGGCTTCGACGGGAAGTAGCTGTACTTCGGCCAGCTGCATCTCGTTTTGGATAATGGTGGGATCCATTTCGAAGATGGCGGCTTTGAGCCCCTTGCTGTAGTGGAGCAAACGCTCTAGCCCCGCTTCCTGATTGGCGTAGGATTCGAGCAGGTTGCGCAGGCGGAGAATGTCCCCTTCCTGTCCGCTGCGGATTTTCTCGGACAATACCGCCTGGAGTTCTTCCGCCGCCCGCTGGGGCGCTAGGGTAGCCAGGGCGGCCCAGCGTTGGGCCTCCACAAAGGCCGGGGCGTGCTTTTGGGGGGCGATGCGGTCGGTGTACTGGTAGAGGAAGACGGCCAGTTCGTTTTGTCGGGTGGGCCCAAAACGCGGATCGGCTTCGAGTTGGGCGAGCAGGTGGGCGCGGGTGGGCAAATCCATTTCGAAGATGCCCTGACCCGTATCGCGACACAAGCCGGAGAGCAAGACATCCGACACCGCCAGGGCATCGATCCCGCGCTCGGTTTGATCGGCATCGGGGTAAGTCTTAAAGTTGACCCAGAGCTGGTAGAGCAGATCGGCGGTGAGGGCAATGGGAAAAGCGGCGTGGCACGCAAAGATAAAATGCCCTTCGCCGTAGCCCAGTCGGGCAAAACGTTGCCGGAAGGAGTCGATCCGGTCGAGGGTATTTTGGTCAATGGACGTAATCACGGGGCGCTAACGTTTTTGTTTGAAAGATTTAATGGCGTTGCTCAGTTCCCGGGGATTGATGGCGTACATCGGTACGAGCTGGGCGATAAAGGCGGCCGAAGTGTCGCGCCAGCGTTGCCGGGGCAGGGGGTTGAGCCAGGCGACGGGCAGTGAACCCAAACGCTCCAAAAAACGCTGGGTCTGCTCGATGCGCTTGCGATTGTAACGACCGCGAGCCGCCCCCGCATCGCTAATGATGAGCAAGGGTCGGTGCAATTGGCGAATAAATTCCGCGACCGGTAGGGCTTCGGTTTGGGCCCGGTCGTGGTAGAGGTAGTTGATGGGGATATTGTTGAAGTAGTACACCCGGCTCGGCTCCGAGCGATTCCCCCTAGCCGCCCCCGGTGGCCGTACGGCCCGAGCCACCTCCTCGGCCAATTGGTGGAAGGCCACCATCGACAGCCCTCGATCCACCAGGACGCACAATTCGTTGGTATAGCGGGCTTGGCGCCGGTACTGTACCGCGTCGAAGTAGCCCCGCTTGGCGATCCGTTCGATGGTCGCCGGCCAATCGACCACCCAGCGGTTGTTCAAAAAGCTTGGCATTCTCAGGGACCGGATGGTCTGCTGGATCTTGCGTTTACCCACCGGAAAATATTGCCCCGTCAGTTGGTAGTTTTTGGCAAAGATGTGGCGTTCCAGAGCCGACCAATCTTCGGCCGCCCCCGCTACGGTTTCTGGCTGACTCGCCTCAAAACGCATCGCGACCAAGTTAAAGCCGCGTTGCTCTTCGCTGGTGCCGGGTGGTGGGGTTGGTTCCTCCACCGGCGCTTCTTCTCCGATGGGAAGCTCTTTTTCCTCCTCCGCGTTTTGCTCCAAGGCTCGGGGCGGCAACATATCGGCATCAAGACTCTTGGTACTTTGGTCGATGTTGGGGCCCGTAGCGGTGGTGGCCCGGGGGGGCGCGGGGGGCGTCCGCCATTCCGCGATTTGGTAAGGGGCGAGGTGGGCATCGAAGAGCGCGCGAAATTTGGATTCCGAAAAATGGGGCTTGAACCAGAGCAGTTTGCACAGGCGGTACAAATCTTCCGGCGAGACCAAGGCATAGCCCCGGACCAGCACCTCCACGAGCTCCAGGTAATTCTGGGGGCTCAGGGTGTGGTGTTTGAGCTGGCGGCGTTCGTAGGTACACAATTGCTCAAACAGCTGGTAGAGGGGCAATATGAAGGGGGGATCAGGAGGCATCCGTCGATCGGCGATTGGCTTCGAAATTGATGAGGGTATTCAAGTTTTTAAATAAGGTCTGGGGAAAGGGAATTTCCTGGGCCACGCCGCCGAGTTTGTCCAGGTCCTGGATAATGCTCCGGAGCTGGGGATCGGCTGGCTGGCCAGTAGCGGCGGCCTCCTGGCGGAGCTGGTCGTAGTATTTGAGGGCCGTAAACCAGTCGATCAATTCGCTGGTGGACACGTTCTTGCCCACGCTCATCTGTTGTTGCCGCAGGTATTTGCGGATATTGAGAAATTGCTCCACGGCGGTCTCGATCAATTCGTTGTCGACGGGCTGCTGGTCGTAAAAGCGTCGTTGGAGGATATCGGTCAGCACCTCTTTACCGAGGGGTTTGATGTAGTGGTAGAGGCAGCGTCGCAGAAAAGCATCGGGCAGGTCTTTTTCCGAGTTGCTGGTGATGAAGACGATCGGTTTGACTTCAGCGACGATGCGCTCGCCGGTCTCGGGAATGGTAAATACGCCCCGATCGAGTTCGTTGAGCAGGTCGTTGGGGAAGTCCATATCCGCTTTGTCGATTTCGTCGATGAGCAGTACGGCCCGGCGTCCGCTGCGGTTGGAGACCCGGATGGCCTCGCCAAAGCCCACGAATTTGCGGTAGCGGGTTTTGTCGAGGCGCTGTTCTAGGTCGGTGGCGCTCAACTGCTGTTGCCCCAGGATTTGTGCGTCCCCCAGGCGCCGGATGGCATCGTAGGCGTAGAGCCCGTCCTGGGCTTGGGATGTCGATTTGATCAGCCATTCGAAGTAAAAATCGCGGTAGTCGCGTTGGATATCGTCGAGTCCGTTAGCGGGCCCCGTGGTCATCTGGTGGTGCAGCTCGTAAGCGACGGCCTCGGCCAGGCGGCTTTTGCCACAGCCCGGTTCGCCCATCAGGAGGAGGGGACGTTCGAGGAGGATCGCCAGATTGACGGCCTTGACCAACTCGGGGCCGGCGAGGTAGGGGTGGAGGGTTTCGGTTTGGGTAGCGCTCCGGCGGATGGGGACCGGTGCCGCCAGTCCCGTGCCGTGGTAGGCGATGGCATTCATAATTTGGGTATTTGAAATTCGTAGTCGCTGTAAAATCTTTGGTACACTTCGAGGTGGTCCGTTTTTTCGCAAAGTGCCTTGATGGCGGGCAGCATGTAGTTGCCCTCATCTCCGGTGATGTGGTCAAAGACCTCCGAGTTCAGCCCCAGGTCGAGGGGGAGCTTGGAGTGGAAATACCACTGCTCCAGGTCGGTTTTGGCCAGGGGGCGGATGATGGGAAAAAGATAGGTCCGGTACTTTTGCAAATCCTGGGCCCGGAAAGCGGCTTGGAAAGTCTGGTCCTTATTGCCGCAGATTTCCCCATCCTTCTGCTGAAGCTCCGAATCGCGATCGATGATAAAGAGCAGCAGTTTGGAGCGCAGTTTTTGGCCATCCAGCAGCTGATCGAGGTGATCAGAAAAGACAAACCAAAATTCGCGGATCAGCTGTAGGTTGAGGCGTTCGGTAAAGGTGTGGATATTATTGAACAAAATGACCAGGTGCTGGGGGTAGGTCTGATCAAAGAAACGCGTATATACCTCCCGGACGATCGCCCCGGGCTGGACGGTGGTATCGGCCCCCAGGGGTTTTTCCACCAAGCGGTAAAGAGCCTGTTGGAACCGTTCCCAGATATTAGCCGGGCTGGTGGCGGCCATCGCTAGGGATTCAAAGTCGATCTTGATTTCCTTGTATTCGTTGCGGATTCCCCCCAGGTCCACCAAGCGTTCCTTGAGCATTTCCTGGCCGCACATCGGACTGCCCTGTACGATAAAGGCGCCGCGGAGGGTACCGGTGCTGGCTTGTTGTTGGTAAATGCGTTCGAAGTAGCGCCACTGGGGCAGGTAGTTCAATTTGTCGATGGCCTCCCGCAGTTGCTCGGCCAGGTCCAATTCCTCCTGTTCGCGATTGAATCGGGTAATGTTGCTGTAACACTGGTCCAGCTCGACTTCGGTTTCCCGGTACTCCGCTCGCTGGCTTTTCAGTCGCCGCTCCCGCTGGCGACGACGGGGATGGTCGGCGGGGGTCTCGGCCAGGATGTCCTCGTAATCTTCGATGCCCATTCGCAGGTCGAGCAGTTCTTCTTTGAGCTCCGCGGCCCGCCGCCGAAGTTTGGTGATTTCGGGGTGAGTGGGCCTGGTGGGCGTTGTATCGTCTACCCGTTCGAGGCGCCATTCTAGGATGTGGCGGGCCTCTTCGCGAAAGTACAAACCCCAGGGGATGGGATCGCGTTCGGCCTGAGCGCCGTGACGCCGCTTGAAGGTAGCCCGCGGTACGATGGTGGCGTCCACGCCGGGGGGCGGGGGCAAGCTCCCGTGGCCGAGGGCGTCGAGAAAGGCCTTCTGGAGGGGGTTGCCGAGGGAAAAGGACTGGTAAAAGGCCTCGGAGAAGACGGCGGCTTTGTAGTCGTCGACTTCGACGGAGGTAGCGATGACGGCTTTGACGCCCACCTCCAACAGGGCTTCGACCATGCCTTTGGTGGAGCAGCCGTTGAGGAAGACGAGTTGGAGGTGGGGGACTTGGCCGAGGAGTTGGCAGAGGTTTTGGATGTTGTGTTGGCCGTTTTCGAGGTGGACGTGTAGGCTATCGGCGTGGCCGCTAAAGTGGAGGATGGAGAGGCGGTCGCGGATGCGGAGGAGGATGTTGTAGACTTGGTCGGTGGTGATGTCGCTGCGGTGGTCGTAGCGGACTTGGCCCAGGTCTTCGCTGAGTCGGAGCATGATGTCGAGTAGGCCGCGGCTTTCCTGTTCGAGGAAGCGCAGGTAGTCCGTAGCGGAATTGGCGAAGGCGAGGAAGACGAAGGGCTTTTGCATACGGCTGGACTGGGCTGCGGTAGTCGTTGGTACGCTGGCAAGGTAGGAAATAATTGGGAAAAGTGGAATATGAGGGGGGGATGGAAGGGCGCGGTGGTATTTTGGGCGGGGGATTCGTAGAATTTTAGGGAAAGTAATATCTTTAAGCTTTCAATCTTCACAAGAGAGCGCGGAGAATTTAGTTATTCATAACCAAAACAATTAAGAAC
>CALCCH010000265.1 GCA_937899855.1 uncultured Saprospirales bacterium
GAGAACGCGCTCAAATCTGAGTTCTACGAATTCTTTATCCGCGCCTTTTCCGTAAAGGGAGGCAGCGTTTCCGACTCCGGAGTTCGGGGCCTCAGGCCCGATCTCAGCCAAGCCGAAAGGACGCTGGCCCTGCAAAACATCAGCGTCACCCCCGATAACAACGTGGAGATTTACTGGACCTGGAATACGGATGCTGAAGTCCAGACCGTGGAGGTATTCAGCTCCACCAACAACGCCAGTTTTGAGCTAGTGGATGCCCAAAACCCCGCCAATCCCCTGCAGACCAACAACCGCATCACCGAGGTCCTGAGCACTCCGGAGACCAGCTCGGTATTTTACCAACTGCAGAGCACCGACCTCTGCGACAGTAGCTTCCTGTCCAATACCGGACAAACAATCTTCTTGACTGGTACCGCCCAGCAGGATCTGAGCAATCGACTGGAATGGAATCCCTTCGTGCTCGACGACGTCCGGGTGGTCAATTACGAACTCTACCGAACCGTAGCTGGCACCACCCAGCTCCTGGAGCTGCTTCCACCCACCACCACCAGCTACGTCGACAACGTCAACCCGGACAATAACGACGAGTCGAACGTCTGCTACCTGGTGGTCGCCGTCACCGAGTTTACCCTTCCCAATGGCAGCACCCGTGCTTTCCGCGCGCGTTCCAACCAGACCTGTGTCGAGCAGTTTACCAAAATTTACGTACCCAATGCCTTTGCCCCCTCGGGCGGCAATACGCGGTTCCGACCGGTGCTGGTCTTTGATCAAAACGTGGATTACCACATGGTCATCCTCGATCGTTGGGGAGGCGTACTCTTCGAGACCAGCGTCCCCGACGACGGCTGGACCGGACGGGATGGCTTGCGCCTCTTGCCGATGGGGACTTACTCCTACGTCATCCGCGTCACCCAACCCAACGGTCGACAGATCAAGGAAACTGGCGTGGTGGTGCTGGTGCGGTAGCCATTCTACGCTCTCCCTTGCTTTACAACCTCAGCGATGTACAACCAACTGTTCAATTACTTCCGAGCCTGTTACCAGCGCGATTTTCGCTCCGTTACCCTGCTGGATTTTTTTGGAAAAAACGTCGAGGCGCCCCTACTGCTTCGGGATGGAGAATTGCTCAACAGCACGATCTGGCAAACGCCCATCGACAGTGAGTGGGGAGAAAGCGTTGCCCAGAAGTTGGCCCTACACGGCAAGGAAAAAAACTTGGTCTGTGCGGCTTTTTTTACCCTGGGGCAAACGCTGGTACTGGGGCGCAAAAAAAAGGTGTGCGCTCCCCTGTACCTCTACCCCGTCGAATTGGTGGAGGAGCGGGACATTTACTACCTCCGCATCAACATTCACAACCCAACGATCAATCCCACGGTGCTGGGTTTCTTTCAGGATATCGGTGCGGGCCGTTACGAAAAACTCTGTGAGGCCCTGCCCCAGGGCCACCTGGATTTTGAAGCCATTTGTCAGCTCGAAGCCGCCCTGGCCGAACACCTGCCCCAATTGGAGCTAGCCGCCCTCGATGATTTTCCCCAAGTGCTGGACCAAGCCCAAATTTTGCGGGCGCAGAAAAAGGCGATTGCGGCCAAGCGCTTTACGGTGGTTCCCGCTCTGGGCCTCGCCCTGATCAAGAAGCCGGCCGGCTCGCGGGGTGTACTCAATGAATTGGAGGAGATGGGTGAAATGGATCGCGTTTCGCAGCCCATTCGGGCCATTTGGGAAAAACCGACTTCCGACCGGGGGGGAGTCCCCAGCCGGCGGCTGGCCATTCCCCTTCAGCTGAGTAGGGCGCAGGAAAATATTTTACAAAACGCCCAGCGACATCCCTTGAGTTTGGCCATCGGTCCACCGGGTACGGGAAAGTCCTTCACCATCGCAGCGCTGGCGTTGGAGGCGATGAGTCGGGGCCAATCCGTTTTGATTGCCGCCAAAAATGCCCAGGCGGTGGAAGTGGTGGGACAAAAGATTGAAGCCGATTTTGGAGTGCGGGACTTGGTCGTGAAAACGGCCAGTCAAAATTACCAGCGTGAAGTCAAAAAACGCTTGCAAAACTGGCTGAGCGGGATTGGAACGCAGTCCGTGTCTCACCAAGCGGTCAATCAACTATCCGACGCCATTGATCATTGGAATGATTTGGTGCAAGAAACGCGTCGGGAGCTGCGCCAGCGCGAGGAATTGGAAATCAATCGAGGTGGTTTTTTGGCGGAGCCGAAGCCTTACTTTTGGAACCGGTGGCGCAAGAAGTGGCTGGGGCGAAAGGTCGGCAAACAGCAGCCCTACTGGGCATTGATCGAAAGCTTGGAAAAGAGGAGGAAAGCACGCAATCGCAAAGTACAGCAGTGGCTGGCCAAAAGCGCGCAATTTTTTCTCCACCAAGCCCTCCTCCACCATCGCGAATCGCTGCAGAGCTTTCTCTCAGCGCTGCGCGCCCGGACCGGTAACCTCAAAGCCGCCCGCTTTGAAGAGGTCGACTTTCGCGACGTCCTGGACGCCATCCCCATTTGGATTACCGACACCAGCAACGTCCACAAAGTCCTTCCGCTCCAGCACGAGTTATTCGATTTGGTAATCATCGACGAGGCCACCCAGTGCGACATCGCCAGTGCGCTGCCCATCCTCCAACGCGGACGGCGCGCCGTAATCGTCGGCGACCCCCAGCAACTGCGGCACCTGTCTTTCCTATCGCGCACTCAACAACAACAACTGATCAGCCAGCACCAACTGGGGGAACTGCCCCGTTCCCAACTGGATTACCGCGAAAGCAGCCTGCTCGATCTCGTTTCCGATAACCTGCCCCGGCAACAACAGTTGCAGTCGCTCGACGAACACTACCGCGGCATGCCCGATTTGATCGAATTTAGCAATCGCGAGTTTTACCAACGGCAGTTGCGGATCATGACGGCCTGCCCGGCGACGCTACAAAAGCAGCACCTTTTCTTGGTAGAACAAGCCGGACGTCGGGAAAAGGATGGTTCCAATCCCACCGAAATTGAGGCCATCCTGGCGCGCGTACGCAGCATCGTCGAAACCGAGGCCGAGCTGAGTCCCGAGTGGTGCCAGAGCATCGGTATTCTTTCTCCCTTTCGCGCCCAAGTCGATGGATTCAAAAAAACCATCGAAGGCCAGTTCACTTACGAAGCCCTCTCCCGCCACCGCATTCTGGTGGGGACACCACAAAGCTTTCAAGGGGAAGAACGCGACCTCATGTTCCTTTCCCTCACCCTCGATGCGGATGCCCATCCCTCGGCCCTGCAATACCTCAATCGGTCTGACGTATTTAACGTCAGCATCACCCGGGCCCGCTCCCAGCAATTTGTCTTCCATTCCTTTCCCGTGGAGCAAATCAAAAGCGATACGCTACTGGGGCGTTACCTGGGCTACATTCGCTCGCTACTGCAGAGGCGCCCACTTAAGGATACCTTCCACTGGGACGACACCTTTATGGAGGAGGTGCTACAGTGGCTAGGGCAGTACCCCATCGAAGCCCTCCACAAGGCGTATCCCCTGGCGGGGGTGGAGGTGGATTTGGTGGTCGTCATCGAGGGGAAAACGCATTGCATTGATTTGGTGGGGTATCCCGGCGAATACGAAGAGGCCCTGCCGATGGAGCGCTGGGAGGTACTGAGCCGGGTGGGTTTGCGGACCTTTGTGTTGCCTTACAGCTGGTGGGTGTTCGAGCGGACGGCCGTTGAAGCGGCCCTGCGAGCGTTTCTCGGGGTGTCATAGGGCCAAATGTCGGACGGCTCGGACGCATCCCCGAGCGTCTGGAAAGGCACCACTACCCACACTGAGCAGCAACGGCTCCGATTTCACCCGGAGCCGTTTTTTTTACGCCAATACTTCCCGATATTGGTTAAAAATCATCCATCCTTCAAATTCAAAACCGCATGAGTGAAAAGGTCCGTCTCAAAAAAGTGGAATTGCTCTCCGATAATTGGTATATTTTGAAAAAGTACGTCTTTGACTACCAGATGCCCAATGGCGACTGGGAGGAGCAAAAACGCGAGGCCTACGATCGGGGCAACGGCGCCGCCATCCTTTTGTACGAGCCCCAGCGGGCCAAGGTCATCCTGACCCGCCAGTTTAGATTGCCCACTTTTATCAGTGGCAATGCCGACGGGATGATGATCGAAGTCTGTGCCGGATTGTTGGACGAAAGCGCACCGGAGGATTGTATCCGTCGGGAAACGGAGGAGGAAACGGGCTACCGCGTGGGGAAGGTCCAAAAGGTGATGGAGGCCTACATGTCGCCGGGGGCCGTCACCGAAATCCTGTATTTCTTCGTGGCCGAGTACTCCGCCGAAATGCGGGTCAGCGCGGGGGGAGGGCTGGCCGAGGAGCAGGAACACATCGAGGTACTCGAGCTGGACTTCGAGCGGGCCTACGGGATGATTGCGAGTGGGGAGATCATCGACGCCAAAACGATTATGTTATTGCAGTACGCCAAGATTCACCAATTGGTGTAAGCGAAAAATAAAAGACCATGCAGATCAATCAGGTTTTTGATGAGCTCTACGACGACTATACGGCCAAGATCGTACGTTGGGTACCGCACTACCGCCAGATGGTACAGGAAGTAGCCAGCTATCTTCCGGGCGACTGGCGAGCGGAGCGCATTTTGGATTTGGGCTGTGGCAATGGCAACGTCACCCAGGCTCTACGCCAGCGCTTTCCCGAGGCACAGTACCACTTGGTCGATGCTTCGGCGGAGATGCTTCAGGGCTGTCGCCAGCGCTTTGCGGGCCAGGGGGCATTTAGCTACGAACAGTGTTTTTTTCAGGACCTGGACTTGCCCGCGGCTAGCTACGACTTAATTGTAGCTTGTCTGTCCATCCACCACCTACCGGGGGAGGAAAAACGGCTCTTCCTACAACGTTTGCCTCGTGCGCTTCGCTCTGGAGGGTATTTTCTCTATTCGGATTTGATGATTGACAAGACGGCGACCGACCATCCGGCGCATTTGGGGTATTGGAAGAATTACGCGGAGGCGCGGGGCACGACGGCGGAGGAGTGGCAATTTGTCATGGACCACTACGACGAATACGATTACCCGGCATCATTGAAGCGACAGGGAGAGTGGTTGGAGGGGGCGGGCTTCCGGGAAGTGGTTCCGGCGTATCAGGAAAGGTGGTGGACTACCTTGAGGTGTGGGGTTTAGATCAACTGTTTGCGTTTGCGCATTTTTTGTACAAAGCGGCTGGTTTGGAGATTGACCCGAATTTGGTGATAGATGTCGCCGATGAACATCGAAACCAAGCCCAGGCTAAATACGACCAAACGGGCGACTTCGGTGAGGGGTATAAAGCTGTCGAAAAAGGGACGGACAATCAGCAGTTCGGCACAGATAATGAGAGCCGCGGTAAAAAACAACAGGATACTCCAGCCGCGGGTACTTTTGATGTAGCTGGGTTTTTGAACCCAGAGGGCACGGCGGAGAAACTTGATGGCGTCCTCGTCGTAGGGATCCATCTTAATGAGTTCGCGCAGGATGTGTTCGGCTTGATCGTACTGTTGGAGGTTGAAGTGGGCGGCGGCCTTGTGGAAGAGCAATTTTTGGTAAACGTCTTCGCCGCGGAAAAAGTGGATATTGTGAATGATCGAGGTTTCGATCGCACCGTTGGCCAGCCGGAGGTAGCGCTCGTAGGCACCGATCTCGAATAGTGCTCCCAAATAAGAAACCATCAGTTCGAAATACTCTTCCAGTTCCAGATTTTGGATGCTCTCCTGATTCTCTTCAAAAAAGCGGATGATCGCCCGGTACTCTCCGGTGTCGATTTCCTTGAAATCACGGTATATCTTCGATCGATACGCAGAAGGAGAAAAGTGCATGACGCTACATTAGTTAAATTTTGGTTATCAATTGTTAGCGTTGTTGGGCCAGTCGATACAGGACTGGTTTGCTTGGGCTAACGTCGATTTCAAAGCTCGCAATTTGTAGGTTGAGTAGATAAAGCCCATCCGGTATCGCATTATCCACATAGATTAATTCCGTGATGGTGGATTTGGTTCGCCGTTCTCCGGAGAAATTCCAAAAAGTTTTATGGGCGGCCAAACGTCCTTCGTCCTCCTCTCGATCCACGGAAGGCAGATCGATCAGTAGATGCTTTACACCACAATCCACAATGTATTGTACAGCATCGGCGTCCAGGTAGGGGGGATTGCTACCCGAGTAGTTGACCTTCATCTTTCGATCGTCATTGGGTAGCGTTCTGATGATCAATGCGGAGGTTTGCCCGGGTTTTAACGCCACCGCCAGCTGCTTCCGACCGATTACTCGATCACCGTTGGCGAGCCGCTGGGGGTACACACTGGTCAGGAAAGCAAGATAATGAAAGTTTTTCAGAGTTTCATTAATGGTATATTTTTCCTTCGTAATATGTCCGACACACTCGGTATGGGTACCATTGCAGTGAGTAGTCAATCTGATGTTCATAATTTTGACTGGTCCTCCTCTTCTGGTAGAACCTACGAAATCACCCGCAACGACGGGCTGTGTTTCAAACAGTGGAGCGTAGAAGCAATTGACCGACTCCAAACCTTCCCGTAGGGGTAGAGAAATATCAAGGGGGTCCGCTAGATTGGCGCGGTACAACTGGCCCTGATGCTCAATCGTTGCTAGCATATTAACGGAGGTGATGGAGGGGTCAGAAGAACACCCGCAAGTTAGCGCTATTTGGTTTAAGAAACAATGCCTTTAACAAATGGGAAAGCAGATTTAGCGGGGAGAAATAGCGGCCAGTGAGACTCAGTTGCGTTGGTCGATTCCCCAGGTAAGCTTATCACGAATGGTCCGCAAAAAACTGCGATCGCGCAGTTGGATGAGGCGCACTTTAAAATCGGCCTTGCGCACCGCCAGTTGATCCTCCGCCGTGATGGGTTCAAACCGCGAATCGAGGGTACAGAGAAAATTATCCGAGCGGCCCTCCACTGTAAAGGAGATGACCGAATTGTCGGAGATGACGATGGGCCGAACGTTGAGGTTGTGGGGTGCAACGGGGGTGATGATAAAATTCCCCGAATTGGGAAAGATAATGGGTCCGCCACAACTCAAAGAATAGCCCGTCGAACCCGTCGGTGTAGCCACGATGATGCCGTCTGCCCAGTAAGAACTGAGGTAATCGCCGTTGATATAGACGCGCACTACGATCATCGAAGAGGTATCCCGCTTGAGCAGGGTGATGTCGTTGAGCGCAAAGCGCAAATCCCCAAAGAGCTGGCGATTGGATTCGAGGTAGAGCAACGAACGATCATCGTAAGAGTACATGCCCCTCTTGAGGAGCCGGATGGCCTCGCGGATAAAGCCCCGTTCGATACTCGCCAAGAAGCCCAAACGCCCTAGGTTGATGCCCAGAATGGGTACCTTGCTGTCGCGCACCTCGGTAACGGCACTGAGAATGGTCCCATCGCCTCCGAGGGTAATGACAAAGTCGATACGGCGCAGCTGAAAGTCGATGTAGCCCTCGAAGCGGCCCACCGGATTTTTGAAGTCGATCTTATCCTGAATCTGATCCAGGTAAGCCGCCTGGACGTACACGGTGACCTGCTCTTCGTGCAGTACATCAAAAAGGTGTTGGATGTGTTCGCGGTCTTTTTCCTTGTACACTCTGCTAAAAACGACTACCTGCATGAATTGGTTTTGAGGGCTAGAAATGCTGATCGGCGAAGATCAAAAGGTAAACTTATAGTGTAAAAATACGCCATTTTCTAGCAAATGGTTAAAGCTGTACTCGATTTGTAGCACTTTATCAACATAGGCCACAATGTCGAGTCCCACCCCGCCCCCCCACAGCCAGGTATTGCTCAGGGGATTGCCCTCCTGGTAGAATGGATCATCGACGTAGCCCACGTCGCTATTGAGGGTCAGGTAAAGCTGGAGGGGAAAGGTACGCAGTTGGGAGATGGGCACCATCTTACCCAGTCCGAGCACCCGGTCGAAGAATTGCCAACGCAGGCTGCCTTTGACGTAGGAAAAGTTCATGCCATCGACGACGTACAGCTCATAACCACGCAGGTAATCGGGCCGAAAGCCCAAGGAGCGGCTATTGTAATAAGGCTGCTGATTGCGGTAGAGGTAGAACAGGCCTTTCCAGATCAGTTCGGTACTCCACTTTCGGCCAAAGCTAAAGTACTGCGCGAAGGTGGTATTAAAGGTCAGGGCATCGCGGTCGGTAAAAAAGCCGAGTCCATCCTTGCGGATGATGCTTTTGAGGTAGCAGCCCTGGCGGGGATAATCGCGCAGGTCGCGGCGATCGACGATGAGGGAATAGCTGATGGCTGCGAAGCGCTGTTGGTCGGCGCCGTTGAGGAAGAAGTCGGGATTGAGCAGGTGAATGCTATCGGTGGAGCGGTTGTTGTGAAATTCGAGGTCCAGCTCGTGGGAGACGTAGAGTTTGGGCGGTAGATGAGGCCAAAATTGAGTCGGACGTTACTCAGCTGAACCTGATCGTTGCCGAAGAAGAGGAATTTGTTGCCCGCCGTTTGGTAGTTGGTCTCTTTGTTGGTGGCGTAAAAGAGGTTGGTCTTAAAACCCAGGGTTTGTTGGCGGTTGAAGCCGGGGAGGCGGTAGTCCAGTTCGTATTTTTGGGTATAGCCAAATTGTACGGTAGCCTTTAGCTT
>CALCCH010000266.1 GCA_937899855.1 uncultured Saprospirales bacterium
CGGGAGTGGCTCATTCCCCTTCCCTTTGACCTAGGAGATATTCATGGAGCCCAACACTATTTCGAAGGACCCAGTTTCTTGCGGGAAGCCGCCACGGAAGACCGCTTCAAAAGCGAGGCAACGGACGCTCGGATTGTACACCTGGCCATGCACGCCCGGGTCAACGATCGGGCCCCTTTACAGTCGGCGCTGTACTTTCAGTCCCCCGACAGCACCAGCACCGAGGATGGCGTCCTGACCCTGGGAGAGATCTACCAACTCGCCCTGCCCGCCGAACTGGCGGTGGTCAGTGCTTGTAATACGGGGTACGGCCAATTGGCCACCGGGGAAGGGGTACAAAGTTTGGCCAATGCTTTTCAACACGCCGGCTGTCGGAGCTTGCTGACTCACCTCTGGCCCGCCAATGACCAGTCCGCGGCCCAGTTGATCGACCACTTTTACCAAGGTTTGGCCCGTGGCCTGAGCAAGGATGTGGCCCTCCAGCTAGCCAAACAGCAATACCTAAAGGAAGCCGACCCCCTGGCGGCACAACCTTTCTTTTGGGCGGGCCTGGTCCTGATTGGCGACCAATCGCCACTGACCCGGACCTCGTGGCGGAGCAGTGCGGGCCGCTATGGCTGGGCGCTGCTCCTCTGCCTTTTGATGCTGGCCTTGGCCTTCGGGGGCCGACGACTCATTCGCCCTTGAGGGCCGCTCGTTCCTTTTCCTCTGCTTGGGGTTTTTGGTTGGCTTGAATACAGTGTTCCATCAGCAGATCGACGACTTCGGGACCGTAATCCAGGGTATAGCCCAGATCGCGGGCCCGGAAGAGGTCCGTACAGGCGGCGTCCGACTCACCCTGAGCCAATTGGATGATGGCGCGAACGTAGCGGGCGTAGGCATTGGCGCTTTCGACCCCGAGCGAGTGGTTGATATCGGCTAGGGCGCGCTCGTTAAGGCCCAGCCGGTGGAAGATGAGGGCGCGATTGGAATAGAGGAAGGCCCGGTTGGGGTGGCGGTGGATGGCATCGTTGTAGATGCTCAGGGCGCGGGAATAGTCGCCCGTTTTGAGGTGGGTGTAGCCCACATTGGCGAAGGCCACCAAATTTTCCGGGTCGTGTTGGAGGATGCGCTCGTAGTAGTCGCGGGCGGTTTCGAAGCGCTCCAGTTGGAGGTAGACGTAGCCGATTTCGTTGAGCAGGTAGGCATTGGTGGAATCCAAGCGGAGGGCGGCTTCCAGATCGTACAGGGCACCATCTACTTCGTTGAGTTTGAACTTGACGCTGCCCCGGGCGCCCTGAGCGTAAATTTTGTCATCGACGAAGCGCGCCAATTTACAGGCCTGATCAAAATCGGACTTGGCCCGATCGTACTGGTAGTGGTTGTAGAAAAGCGTACCGCGGCTCATGTAAGCGAGATAGCTCTGGGGTTGGAGTTCGAGGGCGCGGTCGTAATCGGCACGGGCCTTTCGGAAGTGCGTCGAATTGATTTTTTCCTGTACCGAGTAGCCCGAATCGGGCAGGGTACTGACCAAATCGCCCCGCGCGATGTAAAAAATCTCGTTCTCGGGATCCGCCTCAATGGCGAGGGAATAAAAGACCAAGGCTTGGGAAAGCTCGCCGGCGGATTCGGCGCGAAAGGCGCGGTCAAAATAGTAATCGGCTTGTGCAGACAGTCCTAGCCACAGGCCTCCCAGTCCCCAACAGACTAGGGTTAGGCAGTACGACAATTTCATCGTTTCCGGTTTTGGCTACTAGCGATACGTCGAGGTGAATCGGTAGTGGTTAAAAATTGTAATGGGAGGGAATGGTCTAGTGCTAGGTGAAGGGGACGTAAAGATTCGTTGAATTAGTGCTTAAGATAGATAAAAAAGGCGCCAAATTCCAGCGCTCCAAACACATATATTCCCCCGTAATTGGTCGGCACTTGTATCGGGCCCGGGGCTGGTGGTTGGTTTTAGCGAATCATGACGCCCCGCCGATCGAGAAAGGGAATGGGCGTAAAATGGATTTGATCGATGCTGCCTTTGACAAAAACGTACTTCTTATCGTACATGTAGCCGTCGTAGCGAAAGGAGACCCAGTACTCGTTGGTGAGTTGGAAAAGTTTGGTTTGGATGGGTTCAATTTGCTTGATTTGGAGGGGTCCAATTTCTTCAAAAAAATGCCGCAGCGTGGTGGTTTTGTAATCCGAGCCGTTGATCTTTCCGTAGCCGTGCGAGTTGATGAGAACGTCGGAAATACGGTCGTCGCGAAGGTTGAGGATGTAGGTATCCCAGAGCTCTTCGCCATTCCGAGGAACCACGGCGATGGCGAGGTCCTCCACTTTGAGGTTGGGAATATCTTTTTTCATGCTCCTAAAGTATTTGGCGGTGCGGATGATGCGTGCGCAGTAAAAGGTAAAGAATAAAACAGAATATCGCACAAAAAATTGCGCCTATTCCGGGGCCCACTCAAATTCAAAGAGTTGGGCAAAATGCTGACGCAAGCGGGTCTTGACCTCCTCTAGTTCAACAGTCCTGCCAAGTTCGAGGGCCATACTCGTGACGGCCTTGTCGGCATCGCCGATGCCACAGGGGATAATGTGCTGAAAATAAGTCAGATCGGTATTGACGTTTAAAGCCAGGCCGTGCATGGTCACCCAGCGGCGCAGGTGGACCCCAATCGCGCAAATCTTGCGTGTGGGCAGCACCTCGGTAGCGTCCAGCCACACACCGGTGTAGCCCGTTTCGCGCCCCGCTTGGATGCCGTATTCGGCGAGGGTACGGATGATGGCCTCTTCCAGAAAACGCACGTAACGGTGTACATCGGTAAAAAAACAGTCGAGATCGAGAATGGGATAGGCCACGATCTGGCCAGGCCCGTGAAAGGTAATGTCGCCGCCGCGATTGGTCTTGTGGAATTGAATGCCGCGCTGCGCCAACTCCGCCTCGGACAACAACAGGTGATCCAGTGAGCCGCTCTTGCCCAAGGTGTACACCGGGGAATGTTCGCAAAACAGGAGGTGGTGCTCCTGGGGATCCCGCTCCTCCGGCGCCCGCCCGCGATTGGCGCGTTTGCGCGCCACCATCACTTCGAGCAATTCCAACTGGTGGGCCCAGGCCTCCTGGTGATCAATCCGCCCCAAAACCCGGCCGTGTACCAATGGGCTAAGTGTTTCTTTCATCACGCTAAATTATACCTTTGTTTTGGTTAGGACAAATCCCCCTTTCGACACTTGCCAGAGTTTTGTATCTTGAGTAGGTACAAAACTCGCTCCCGGCGATCTCTAATGAACACATATCGACTCCCACTGGCCTGGCTGGTGCTGTTTCCCACTTGGCTCTTGGCCCAACCCGCCCCCGATTTCACCATCACCGCCACCGACAACCCAACCCACCAACTCTACGCCGATTACCTCAATAATGGTAAAACGGTCGTGCTGGATATTATGTTCACCAGCTGCCCACCCTGCAATGCCATGGCCCCAATGCTCGAACCCCTCTACCAAGACTGGGGCGCCGGACAGCAAGACGTGGTCTTTTTCTCCCTCAGCGACAAGGCCTTCGACGACAATGCGGACGTGGCGGACTTCGAAGCAACCCACGGCCTGAGCTTCCACGGAGCGGGCCAAGACGGGGGCAGCCTGAACGCCGTAGCCCCCTACAAAGCCGGTACCTACGGCCCCTTCAACGGCACGCCCACCTTTGTGGTCATCGCTCCCGACGGCAGCGTGACCTATAATCCACGCGGCTCCAACCAGGCCGCAACCGTCGATTCCATCGACGCGGCCATCGAAGCCACGGGAGCCATGCGACCGGTCATCCTGTACTCCGTTGGGGGGCAACTGACCGATGAGAATGATCAGGCACTCGGCAACGTCACGGTCCACATCAGCAGCCAAAATGATCCCACCCTCAGCGACGGCAATGGCAACTACCAGTTTCCCACCGAGCTGGCGGGAACGACGGTGAGTATCCGTCCCGAAAAGGACGACGACGACCGCAACGGAGTCAACCTACTCGACTTGGTCTTGCTCCAACGGCACATGCTTTTTATCGACGTCTTCGACAGCCCCTACCAGTACTTCGCAGCGGACATCAATCGCTCGCAGAGTATCCTACCGAGTGACCTGGTCCTGCTCCAGCGTTTTTTGCTCTTTCTGGACGTCGAATTGACCCACAATACCTCCTGGCGGTACCTGCCCCGCGATTTTACCTTCCTCAATCCCGACAATCCCCTGGCCATCAACCCACCGGACAGTATCGTCCTCTCCAACCTCGATGCCAACCAAAGCAATGCGGACTTTATCGGCGTCAAGGTCGGTGACATCAACGGCAATGCCGACCCTAGCGGCTTGGTTGCCCCCCAAACGGGCAGTAGCGCCACGACACAATCCTGGTGGTTGGAGGACGGACCGTTGGAACGCGGTGCCCGGCGCCGCCTGGTGATTCGGGGGTCTTACCGCGATATGTACGCCGTGGGTGGGCAAATCCGGTTTGATCCCGACGCGCTCCAAATCGTGGACATCGAGCCCCTGGAGGCGGAACTGGCGGAGGCTTGGCGCGACAACCGGGAGCTGCTGGCGGAGGGCCGCTATCCTTTCAACTGGCTGCCCTTCGACCGGGCGGAGCGAATGGCTCCCCGCGAGGAGGCGCTGCTGGCCCTGGAGGTGATCGCAAAGCGCGATTTGGAACGGCTGCCCCTGAGCTTGGCAGGCGAAATCTGGTACGCGGAGGAAACGGGTGACCTGCGGTTCTCCAATCTGGAATTGAGCCTGGTCAATGATCCCAGTACGGCCACTCGGGACTTGTTGCGGGCGGAAGTCGAGGTGTATCCCAACCCCGCGGGTGACCAAGTCTGGGTCCGGGGATCCAACACCGTGCTACCCGGTGGCAGTTGGTATTTGCGCAACGGTTTGGGCCAAATCGTCCGGGCTTTTGAGGTACCGCTGCGGGGGCAGTCTAGCCAGCAATTGGATTTGACAGGGATCGCTCCCGGCCTGTATACCCTTTACTCAGTGAGCGACCGGGGAACTCATTTGGTAGCGAAAGTATATAAGCAATAGGTCTTACGTAGGTAAAATTAACGCGTTGATCGAAGACTTCTTCCCGGGGGGAGGAGCAGTAGGCTTTTTTTGTTAATTTCGGGGGAAAGCCAACTCATCATTTATAAAAGAATTTTGCATGAAATCATTATCCCCCCTCTTCTTCCTCTTCCTCCTCTGCCTGCTCGGCATCGCTTGCCAGCCGCCCGCCAGCGAACCAGCTGCAACAGAACACCAGGAGTACAGCATCGAACAGTTTTACCAGAATACCCGGATCGGTGGCGGTGCCATCTCGGCGGACGACCAGACCATGTTGGTCAGCTCCGACGAATCCGGTATTTTCAACGTTTACGAGATCAACCTTAGCAACGGCAGTAAGACGACCATCACCAACTCTACCGAGGATTCCTACTTCGCCGTGGATTACGTTCCCGGAACGGACCAGATTCTTTATTCCGCCGACAAAGGTGGCGATGAATTGAATCACCTCTACCTGCGCTCCCAGGACGGCAGCGTCCAAGACCTCACTCCCGGCGAGCAAGAGAAAGCCGGTTTTGCGGGTTGGAGCGAAGACAAGAAAAGCCTCTACGTTTCCTCCAACAAACGCGATCCCCAGTATTTCGACCTCTACAAGATGGACGTCGGGGAATGGGAGGCAGAAATGTTGTACCAAAACAACGACGGCCGCAACGTAGGGTCGATGACCAATGACGAAAAGTTTATCACCCTCAACAAAACCATTACCACCAGCTCCAACCAATTGTGGATCTACGACCGTGAGACCGAGGAGAGCACCGAAATCTCCGACCCCGAAATGCCCGGTCAGTACTCCAGTGCAGGATTTAGCGACGATGGTCGCTTTTTGTACTACACCACCAACAAAGGCCGGGAATTCACCTACCTGGCCAGCTACGAAATCGCCACCGGTGAGCACCAAACGGTGTACGAAGCCGATTGGGATGTGATGTACAGCTACCTGAGTGAAAATGAGAAATACCGCGTAGTCGCCATCAACGAGGATGGAAAAAACACCCTCAAAATCTTTGACGCAAAAAGCAATGCCGAAGTTCCCTTTCCCAATTTGGAGGACGGGGACGTGACCTCCGTCAGCATCTCGGACAGCGAAAAGGTGATGCGGCTGAGCGTGGGTAGCTCCAAAGCGCCTTCGAACATGTACCTGTACAATTTCGAGACCCAGGAACTGAAAAAGCTGACCGAAACCCTCAACTCCGAGATCAACCCCGAGCACTTGGTATCCGCTGAGGTCGTGCGTTTTGCCTCCTTCGACAGCCTGGAAATCCCCGCCATTTACTACCGCCCCCGCACCGCCAGCAAGGACAATAAGGTACCGGCGCTGGTTTGGGTACACGGTGGCCCCGGTGGACAATCGCGGACGGGTTATTTTGCCCTCCTGCAGTACTTGGTCAATCACGGCTACGCCGTCCTCGCGGTCAACAACCGCGGCAGTAGCGGCTACGGGAAGACCTTTAACAAGATGGACGATAAGAACCACGGTGATAAGGACCTTAAGGATTGTATTTGGGGCAAGAAGTGGCTTCAGGGTCAGGACTACGTCGACGCCGATCGGATCGGAATCATCGGGGGCAGCTACGGCGGTTACATGACCATGGCCGCTCTGACCTTCGCGCCCGAAGAATTTGAGGTCGGGGTCAATATCTTTGGCGTGACCAACTGGCTGCGGACCCTCAAGTCCATCCCTCCCTACTGGGAATCCTTCCGCACCGCGCTTTACGAAGAATTGGGGGACCCCACCACCGCCGATTCCGTACGGCTGTACAATATTTCGCCGGTCTTCCACGCCGCACAAGTCCAAAAGCCCCTGATGGTGCTCCAGGGTGCCAACGACCCCCGGGTGCTCCAGATCGAGTCGGACGAAATCGTGGAAGCCGTGAAGGCCAACCAGGTTCCGGTCGAATACCTCGTTTTTGAAGATGAGGGCCACGGCTTTATCAAGAAAGAAAACGAAATCGAGGGCTACGGAAAAATCCTGACCTTCCTCGATACCTACCTGGCTCCCGAGCTCAAAAACTAACCGCCATTCTAACAGGAGCCCCCACGACCGCGAAAGTCCCTCAGCTACTGACTTTCGCGGTCTTTTTGTACCCGCCGCAGATTGAGCAAGTTGATCGCATTTTGACTCAACCCCGTGACCTCCCGCCGCGCGATGAGGGCCGATTCGTCATAAAACAAAAAGATGACCGGAGCCAGCTCAATCAGACGGGCATCCATTCGGTGGTAAAGCGCATAGCGGCGTTCGTCGTCGTTTTCGCGTAGGGCAGCCTCGTACAGACGATCAAATTCGGAATCGCGAAAGTGGGTGTAGTTAGGAGGCGCTGGGTTAGCGCTGTAAAACATGGTAAAAAAGCTCTCCGCATCGGGATAATCCGCAATCCAGGAGGCTCGGAAAAAGGGGGCCTGCCCCTTCCGCATCCGCCCCCGCAATACGGCCGATTCCACCAGTTCGATTTTGACTTTGAGGCCCAGATCTTCCCACTGCCGGGTGATGAAGGTACAGAGATCGAGATAGTCCTTGCTGGTCAGCAATTCAATCTCTCCCAAGCCCTCGCCATTGGGGAAACCCGCCTCGGCCAGCAGGCGCCGCGCCCGATCGGGTTGGTAGGAGTACCCCGGTACCTTCTGCGCGTCAAACGAGGGCAATCCCCGGGGCGTAAAGCCCGAGTTGGCCGCCTGGCCCACACTGTTGCGCAGGCGACGCAGCATCCGCGGCCGGTCGATGCCAAAATTCATGGCCTGCCGCACCTTCTGGTGACTCAGCGGGCCATCGCCCACCGTTTCCATATTGATGCCCAGGTACTCCATATTGAGAAAGGGCGCACTCAAAAACTGCAATTGCTCCCGCTGGGCCGCCCGCAAATCCCCCTCCGAGGTCAACAACATCCCAGCGTAGGAGGACTCCAGCCCCGACATAAAATCGATACGCCCCTTCATCAGTTCTAGTAAAGCCGTTTTGCGATCGGGAATAAAATCCACCCGGACCGCATCCACCAGGGGAAGCGCTCGGTCGGCTTCCCGCGCGAAATAGTGTTCGTTTTTGAGCAAAAAGAGCGCCTGGTCTTCCAACCATTTTTTTAGGCGAAAGGGACCAGCCCCCACCGGCCGGGTACGAAAATCCCGTCCGTAAGTCTCCACCGCCTCTCGGGGCACTACGGCGCAGTACTGCATGGTGAGGATGCCCAGCATGGGGCGAAAGGCTTCGCGAAGTCGGAGGACGAAGGTGCTGTCGTCGGGAGCGGTGAAAGCTTGGGTGGCGGCGATGCGGTCCTTAAAAATCCAACTGCCGGGGGAATTGACCATCGGGTCGATAATCCGTGAGAAGCTGTACACCACGTCGGAGGCGCGTAGCGGACGGCCCAGGGAATCGGGAAAGACGGGATCGTCGTGAAAGCGCACGTCGCCCCGGAGGTAAAAGGTGTAGGTCCGGCCGTCTTCGGATAGGTCCCAGGAGTGGGCCAGGGCGGGTCGGACGCGGAGCGAGTCGTCGAGCTGGAGGAGGCCATCGTAGAGGTGGTCGACGGCCCAGATATTGGACTGGCTGCGGGCGAAGGCGGGGTCGAGGGAGGTGATGCTGCGG
>CALCCH010000267.1 GCA_937899855.1 uncultured Saprospirales bacterium
TGAATCAGATTAAAGGCGTAGGGTCCATTGGGTAGCTCCGCTTGGATGCGGTCGATGGCCCGTTCGATGCGTTGGGAGACCAAACCGCCAGCTCCAAAGGAGGCGAGCATGCCCGCACGGCCGAGCGCGATGACCAATTCCTCCGAGGCGATCCCGTTGGCCATGGCACCGGCCATGTAGTTGTAACGGAGTCCGTAATCCTGTCGGAAGGAGGGATCTCCCAACTGCGCCGGATCGATAGGGGGCAGGGTGGCCAGGAGCTCGTGGCTTTGCAGGTCTTCCTTCCGGTCGGTTCCGAGGCGGTCGGCTATACCAACCCGCCCCTGGGCATCGCGAATGAGGTAGGCCGTCCGAGAAAAATCCCAAAGGCGGCGGCGGACGCCCACCGTAGAAAAGTGCAAGGCCTCGGAACTCCCAAACCACTTACTGGTCGGAGTGGACCCGGTGTATTGAAGCGCTGGGGAGGTAGTCGTGGCAGCAGTAAGCATTTCAGACATGTGACAAAATTGAAAGTATTGTGTTACAATTGATTCGATGAAATCGGAGAAATGGTGGAGGAAAAGGAAAAATTTGGGAAGCGGACAAAGTTTGGGGCAAGTGGGTGGGCCCACCCTCCCGCCTCCGCCGGCATTTCGGCCCATTCGCCCGTGAGATGAGGCCATACCCCTCCCCCACTCGCTACGGGCCCTTCCGCCGCAGAAGATCAAATGATTGCTCCTCTCACCTCGGTATACCTTTTCATTTCAGCAAGAATAGCGGTACATAGACGCTTTTTGCCCGAAAATTCCATAAAATCAATTTTAAATTTTAAATATATTTTACACTAAGCAGCTGACTATCAGCTGATAAAAAAATTAAAAAAAGTGACCTACCCAACCAAAACGGCCAGTTGCGTCACCTCGTAGATCCGCAGAGTTCCCTTCCACAAACTGGCATCCGCGCGAATGATCAATCCTTCCGTCGTACGTTCGACCGATGCCACGTGTACCTCCAAGTGCATCTCAGGGTCCTGCTGGAGGATTTGTCCGCGGTATTTCCACACCGTTTGGTGATTGGGCAAGTGTTGGAAACGCACCTCCTTGAGGTCCTTCGCCAATTCCTGCTGGAGCACAAAAATCTGGATGGCCTCGTAGATCGCCTCTACGCCCAAGGATCCGGGCAGGACGGGGTCTTGATAAAATTGGCAGGTAAAGAACCAATCGTGGGGCAAGACCCATTTGCTCGCGTGTACATAACCCTTGCCGTAATTCCCTCCGTCTTTGACCACCGTAGCGGTATCCAGCAGGTGTAATTGGTCCTCGGCCAGGTGTAGCTGTGGCGATTGTGGGTTGGTCGAACGGAATAATTTCAGCTTTCCAAAGAGCGAATCCAGCTTAAACTGCACCTTTCCCGTCAGCTCCTCGGGCTGTTGTGCCAGCCAGGAGGGCAAGTGCTGCCCCTGGTCCAAGCCACTCTGGCTCGATAGGTCAGCCTTGGTGAAGAAGCCAAAGGAGGAATTGCCACGGTAAAAGGGCGTACCATCAACGGAAAGTTCGAAGGTATAGCGTTGGAGAACGGTGCCCGCAAGATTGGTGTGGCTTACCAGTACGGCCCGGTTGAGGACCGTCTTCCCACGTAGGTCGACCTCGCGTAAGAGTTCGCCGTCGCCATCCAGATTGCGGAAAAATAGATCCACCTCCGAGGCGCCCAAAGTACTGCCCAGATAAGCACCCAGAAAACCACAGGGCTGTAGCGCCACCTCCATCAGTACGGAGTAGGGCATCACGGGGCTAGCGTTCTGACGGTAGTACCAAGCATCGGCGGGTACGTCGTATTCGGAGACGATCTGGGGCTGGTCGTTAAACGTGTGGCGTTGGCCCTCGATGGTCAACACCCGCGAAATAAATTGGAGGTCCGTATTGGGCTGACGCGATAGGTCCCGCCCTTCAAATACCCGGTATTCTTCCCCAAAGCACTGGCGTACCGGCCCGAGGGCAAATTGCGTGACGTGGTACTCGTTGAGCAGTACCTCCCCCGCCACGGGCTTGACGTAAACCCCTTCCACCAAGTTTTCGGTAGGCTTGAGGTAGGTAGGCGTACTTTTTTCCTGCAAACGCAGTCCCAGGTTTTCAAAAAATACGGCTACCGTATCGTTGTAAATGATTTCCAAATCGGCCACGACGTAGGGCTCCGGTACCAGTCCAATTTCTCGTACGTCCATTCGGTAGGTCAACTCGGCCGTCTTGGCGGGTACTTCCTTGCGGCAGATGACCTTTTGGGGCAGGTCCAACACGGGTTGGAAACGCGCATCTTTGGTCAGGCGTTGCATGCCCAAGTACAGCATAAAGAAGCGCAACAGTTGCCCCCCTCCTTCCGCCTGTAGCGAACCGGCCAGTACCTCATCGTCCCGGAAGTGACAGGGGAAATACCAATCGTCCGCCACCAGGTCTTTCACCGCTTCGATGTAACCCAAGCCACAGGAGCCCCCTCGGGGGTCTACCTTGGTGATGCGATCCAACATTAGGATGGCTTTGGGGGGCAGCCGCAGGGAGATGTTGCGACCGATCGGATCGTAGGCGGGCCCAAAACAGCTTTGCAAATCACCCTCGGTGAGGGCGAGGAGATCAGCGTGGGTAAAGGCCGTCTTGTCGCAATGCAGTAGCGGTGGAAAATAGGTTTGTGGGCGCTGGGCCTTTGCTTCGAGGTATTCCTCTTTGTACACCACTCCCTGCCCCTGCGCAAGATCTTCCGGCGAGAAGAAACCCGCACAACCATTGTCCATCTTGAGTACCATCCGGTCTTCGACGTAGCAACGGTAGCTAAAGAAGAACAGCAGGTTGTTGCCATTGCGGACAAAGCTGTTGATGCTGATGTCGTAACGTAGGGTCTGCCCTTCGTAGGGCAGGTCATCGAGGAAGGTCAGGGTACAATCCAGCAGGCGGTATCGGTAGTTGCCCTTGGCCTGGATAGCGATCCCCGGGGAGCTGGTCACTAGCAGGTCGGACTGTCCCGGCTC
>CALCCH010000268.1 GCA_937899855.1 uncultured Saprospirales bacterium
CTCCAATTTTCGGCTTACCCCTCCCCCTTAAATCCCCAACTGCCCCTCTACCAGCTTACGGGTTTTGACGATCGCATACTCCTCCGACAGCTGCGCCAGTGGTACGGCGCGGATTGGTCGAGCCTGGTGTGGGCTTCTCGCGGCTACAAGGTTTTTGAAGGGGCTACTTGTCAGGTCATGGGCTTTTTCCAACAACCCGACTGGCAGATCGGCGGGGAGGCCCACTGGGATTTTCGGGGCAGCCGCGACACGATCCACCGAACGCCCCACTTCGAGTTCATCAACCACCGGGTGGAATTGAGTCGGGCCCAGGTGGAGGAGATGGGGAAACGCTGCGAAGGGGGGCTGTCCGAAATCGAAGATTTTTGCGGGCGACCCGTCCGTTTCGACCGCATTCGCTACCACCTCTACCCCAGCGGAGAAGAAAAGGGACTGCTGCTGTTCAATACCCAGCAAAGTCACCTGGATTGGGAAAACGGAGAAGTACACACGGTCATCAGTGCGGAGTACCAAGATAATTTTGTCCAGCAAGAAAACGAACTGATCCTGCGCCACTTGTTGGGGGAGGCCTCCCAGCCCTTTTTGGAAGATGGATTGGGGGTCTACTTTGCGCACCGTTGGCAGCGGGAGGGCTACGCCTACTGGGCCCAGCGGCTCTTCCAGAGTGGCAATGCCCTGCCCCTCGCCGAATTGCTCGACCGGGAATTGTACGAACGCGAATCCAAGCTGGTCAAGACCTGTACGGCCGGAGCCCTGGTGGAGTTTTTAATCGCCCACTGGGGAAAGAATGGCTTTTTGGAAAAATACAACAAGTGGTCGCCCTCCCCCACGGAGGTGGCGGAATTGGCCGGGGCCTGGGACCGCTACCGCCAGCAGCGCCCCACCTTAGCGCTACCCGATCGTCGACCCAAGGCCGACTACTGGCGCGGTTTTAACTTTGCGCACGAGGGCTACCAAATTTACAATGGCTACCTCTCGAAGGGGGCCCGGGAGTCCTTGGGCAACCTCCAAGCCTTGGGCAGCAATGCCATCGCCATCGTTCCCTATTCCTATTTGGAGCGTCCCGATCAGCCGGGCTTCTTGCCCTTTATGAACAATCCCGGTACCGAGACCGACGAAAGCGTCATCCACGTCGCCCACGCCGCCCGGGCCCTGGGTTTGCAATCCCTGCTCAAGCCCCAGGTCTGGCTGGGCCGGGGGAGTTGGTCGGGTTTTGTGGAAATGAAAACGGAGCGCGAATGGGCACTTTTCTTTGATTACTACTACCGCTGGATACGCCACTACGCCCTGCTGGCGGAGATTCACGAAATCGAGGCCCTGAGCGTGGGCGTCGAATTTGGCCGGGCCACCCTCGGTCACGAGGCGGAATGGGTCCAAATCTTTCGCAAACTGCGGGACCTCTACCGGGGGCAACTCACCTACTGCGCCAACTGGGGAGATGAGTTTGAACAGTTGGATTTCTGGCAAGAACTGGACTTTATCGGCCTCAATTGCTACTACCCCCTCAGCAAAAGCGCCTCGCCCACCCAAGCGGAACTAGAACGGCGCTTTGCCGAGATTGCGGACATGGTGGGTAAAGTCGCCCAAAAGCACGGCAAATCCGTCGTTTTCACCGAAATTGGGTTTCGCCCGGTGACGGGTACGTGGAAAGATCCCCACGCGGGTGTCGACGGGCGCGAATTTGCGGCCGAGCCCCAACGACGTTGCTACGAAGCCGTCTTCAAAGGACTCCAAGGGCGGGAATGGTGTGGAGGCATTCTGTGGTGGAAGTGGCCCAGCTACCTGGCTTACGGGGCGCGCAACCGAACGGGTTTTTCCCCTTACAATCACCCCGCCGAGGCGGTGGTCAAAAAATGGTTCGAACAATGAATTTTAACGCCCAAAAAGTATTGATCACCGGCGGTGCGCGGGGAATCGGTCGCGCCACCGCCCTGGCCTTCGCCCGGGCCGGTGCTCAAGTGGCCATCAACTACCGCAGCAACCACGAAGCCGCCCAAAATACCCTCACCGCATTGGAAGGCCAGGGGCACCTCCTCCTCCCCGCCGACCTCGGCGACCCCACCGCCACCGCCAAGCTGTTCCAAAAGCTCCAAAGCCACTGGAAGACCCTCGACGTCTTGGTCAACAATGCCGGCGTCTACCTCCCCCACCCCATTTTCGACAGCAGCTACGCCGAATGGCAAAACGCCTGGCAACGTACCCTCCAAGTCAACCTGACCGGAGTGGCCAATACGACCTATTGGGCCGCCCGGCTGATGCGTCAAAACGGGGGCGGCCGCATCGTCAACGTTTCCTCCCGGGGGGCCTTCCGCGGCGAACCCGACCATCCCGCCTACGCCGCCAGCAAGGCCGGCCTCAACGCCATGAGCCAGAGCCTGGCCCGCGCCCTGGCTCCCGACCACATTTTTATCGGCGTGGTCGCCCCCGGCTTTGTCGAAACGGAGATGGCCCAGCCCCTGCTCCAAGGCCCCGAAGGCGCCGCCATCCGCTCCCAAAGCCCCCTGGGCCGCGTCGCCAGCCCGGAAGAAGTCGCCTGGAATATCCTCTTCCTCGCTTCCGAACAATCGGCTTTTAATACGGGAGCCATTCTGGACCTCAACGGGGCTTCTTACCTGCGATCCTAAGCCCCTAAAAAAAGAACAAGCCCCTCCGTAACGCACGAAAGCGGGCTTGTCTGAACTATAAACGAATAGAGTCTAACCGAAAGATCAAATTTAGTCCCGAAGCAAACTCAAACTCCTCACCAGGCGCTCCTCGGCGGTGTAAATCACCACCCAGTAGGTTTCTCCCGCCTGCCCCCACAAGTGGATGCCCTCCTCGGGATCGGGCTCGTCCGCAGCGTAAACGGAGCGTCCCAAGGCATCGTACACTTCGATGCGTTGGGGCGCTTCGCAATCCGTCAACGCCAAGAAAAAGGTCCCCAGGCTGGGATTGGGGAAAAGCGTCAGCTCCGTAAAATCACAATCCGACCCTTCCGCCCGCAATACCAAGTCCAGGCTGGCCGTACAGCCGTATTCATCTCGTACCCGGACGGTGTAGGTACCCTCAGCCACCGCCGCAATGTCCTGGGGGTCGTCGTAATCACCCGTCCCGTCCGTATCCCAATCAAAGCGGTAGGGCCCTTGCCCCCCCGTCACCTCCAAATCGATCCGACGGTCCGCGCCGTTCCCTTCCGGCAGGGCGCTCAGCCGGAGCGAATCCAGCGACGATAGTACCACTGTATCGCGACGCAAACTGCCCTGACTATCACTGACGTGTAGCCAGTACTCCCCCGCGGGCAGTTCCTCCAAGGTACTTCGGACGTAGCGTTCGCCCCCCGCCGCCCGCTCCCACTGGTAGGTGTAAGGCGCCGTTCCCCCACTCACCTCCACCGCCAGCCGGCCCGTCCGTGCTCCCGCACAGAGCGGTAGGTCCGGGACGAGCAGCTCCGTTGTGAGGGAGTCCGGCGTACGCAGAACCAGGCTGTCTTCCCGGCTACAAGCAGCCCCGTCGCGGATGCGGACCCGATACGTCCCGGCCGGTAGGTTCTCCAGGCGAGGGACATCATCGTAGTCGCCGTAGCCATCGTACTCCCAATCAATGGCGTAGTCCCCACTTCCGCCCCGCAACCCAATCCGTAGGGCACCGTCCGAGACCCCCCAACAAGAGGGATCGACCACTTCTTCGGGCAATATTTCCAAGTCATTCTCCACCCGGACGCTAAAACTACAAGTCGCGCTTTGCCCCCAGTCGTTGGTGACGGTGTAGGTCACCCAGGTCGTCCCCAGGGCGAAGGTATCGCCACTGGCGTGGGTCGCTTGTAGGGTTAGGCCGCTACAAACCTCGCGGGGCGGCTCCCAGGTCGCTACGGCGGAGTAATCCGCGAGACGGGCCTTGAGCACCAAGTCAGATGGGCAATTGTCAATTTGTAGTTCCGTCGGGTAGAGCAAGATTTCGTTGGAAAAGGTACACCCATTGAAGTCTCGGATTGAGATTTGGTGTACGCCCGCCACCAGTCCATCCTGATCCTCCGGATCGTCCCAGTCGCCCTGGCCATCGTGGCTCCAGTCGAAGGCGTAGGGAGGGGTCCCGCCGATGGCTTGGAGAAACACCTGCCCCTCCGGGGACTGGGTACAGTCGGGATGCCGGAGGCTGTCCACCTCGGCGCTGAGCGTATTGCGAACGGTGACGGTAAAGCTACAACGGCTGGTATCGGCCAGGGCATTGATGGCGGTGTAGTGCACTTCGGTACTTCCCAAGGGAAAGGTGGCCCCACTGGGGGGAGTGGAAGTCACGGAATTGGTACAAAAACCCGTTGGACTCAGCCAGTGGACCACGGCGGTGCAGCCCGGCGCGTTGGCCGTGACGGTAATATCCGGTGGGCACTGGAGGGCAAAGGGCGTATCTTCGATGGTGATTTGGGAGACGCAGGTGCTTTGGTTGCCATTTTGGTCCAGGGCAAAGAGCGTATCGTAGTGAATGCCGATGTCGTTACAATCGAATTGGCTTTGGCTGACCCACAGGTCGAGGGGTGTACAGTGGTCGAAGGAACCGGCGTCGAGCCAGCTGGGCTCGATGTAGAGGCTACCGGAGGGGGGCAGGTAAAGGGTGGTGTCCCGACAGAGGGCCAGGGGCGCATCGCGCTCGGGACCGCGGTCGGTGATGAGCCAGCCGTGGTCCGCCAACAGGTGAGCCCGGGCTTCCCAGGCCGCGCAGTAGCGGCTGGTGCCCGCGTGAAAGTCAACACTGTCCCGCAGGTCCCGAGCGGCCCAGCCGATGAGCAGGCTGTCGTAATGGGGGGTAGACAATTCGCTCTGGTTGAACATCCGCCGGGCACTTTCCAGGGCGCCGACGGGCCAGCGGCCCAGGTTTTGATCAAAGCTGGGATTGTGTTCAAACATCGCATTGGTCACCCGCACATTGCCGACGTCCCAATCGCCAATGTCTTGATTGAAGGCCATATTGGGGCCTTTAAACATGTTCGACATATCGCTTACCGCGCTCACCTCCCAATCACCAATATCTTGGTTAAAGCTACTGGCGTAGAAAAACAGATAGCTCATATTTTCGACTCGACTGACCTCCCAATTGCCGATGTCCTGATTGAAGTTGGCCGCGTTGGCAAACATCCAGCTCATGTTCGTCGCCTGACTGAGGTCCCATTTACGGAGGTCCTGGTTGAAACTCGTCGCCTGACGGAAAACGCTCCCAAAATTGGCGACCCGACTGACGTCCCAGTCGCCGATGTACTGGTTAAAGCTAGCGGCTCCGTAATACATTGAGTGGATTCGCTGTACATTGTCCACTTGCCAAGCCCCGATGTCCTGATTAAAGCTACTCGCGCCGGCAAACATCATGGACAGGTGGATGGCGCTACTCACGTCCCAATTGCCAATGTCCTGGTTGAAGGCCTTGCAATTGTTAAACATGGCGGAAAAGCTACGGACCTGCCCCACCTCCCATCGATCGAGGGCTTGGTTAAAAACGGTACAACCGATAAAGGTTCGCTGGAGGTTGGTGACGCTCGATACGTCCCAATCGTTGAGGGCCTGGTTGAAATGGACACAATTGCCAAAGGTAAAGTACAGGCTTTCGACCTGGCTCACATCCCAATGATCGTTGGGGCTATTGATCGCGGTACATCCAAAGAGCATGGACTCCAGGTTGCGGACTTGGGAGAGATCGGGGGCGTCGGTGGCGCTAAAATTGAGGTGACTACAACCCCGAAAGGCATTGGCCATCGTCGACCACTGTTGCGTCCCCCACTGCGCCACGTCAATCAGTTTTTCCCGATCCCCAGCATCGCGGAACAATATCCTGGGAAAGTTACCCCGAATGCGGATGGTGTAAGTACCGGGCGTACCAAAATTGTGGTGGACCGAATCGGTGATGCCCAATTCGTCAAAAATGCCGTCATCGTTCCAGTCCACATCGTACTGATAGGCTCGGTTGGGATCGATGGGGATCGTAATGGATTGATCGTCGGAAGTACCGGGCAAATCGGTTTTCCAGCTGAGAATCAGCGAGGTGGTATCGCTGTTGATCGACGAAAAGGTATTGGAAATGGTATTGGATTCCCCAGTGGGGACGTAAGCGGCAGTAGAATGGGTGGGGGGTTGACTGTTTTTGCCGTAGCTGACACTGACCAGCAGCAAGTAGAAGGATAACTGATAAAACCTACCCATGGATAACATTTTACGAAATTAATGTCAAAATAAATTTGGCATTAATGTTATCCTCTCTCCTCGTACTAGTGCTACCAAAATATTGCCAGGATTGACGCAGCGGGCATTTTAGCCCCAAAAACCACTAAAATCTCCTTCCATTCCGTCCCGGTTCGGCCCCCATCAACGCGTGAAAGCCACCGCCACCGTCGCCACCGCATTTTCCATCCGCATGCGCCCGCCCGCCGTTTTGTCCAGGATGGCAGCAAAACGCACCCTTATCTAACGCGTGGCCTCCCCATTATCATTGTCCAAATAGTCGGCCGACTCCAGAATCTCAAACTGACCTTGATCGGGCGTCACCAGGCCCTCGGTGGTGTACAAAACCCCATCGGGATTGGTGTAGCGGAGGATGACCGTACCCAGCTGGAGGGTATCTACGATGGGGGTGACCTCCACGGTATCGCCGCTGGTGATGGAGTAATCAAAGTTGGCATTGCACAAGATTATGGTACTGCCCGGACCCGAACCCGAGACGCGGCCCGAAAAGGCAGCCATACTGACACAACCCGTAGCATCCACCACCTCCACACGAGAGAGGAGAGTATCCTCAATGGTGACGAAAGCACAGGAATCCACCAGAATCGAATCCACATTGGACCAAGTAAAACTAAAGGGCGGTATACCGGAGGGGTCCGCGCAGACCAAGACCTTAGTAGAATCCGTGAGGTCGTAATTGAGCCTTACCGTACACTCCAATCCTCCCCCACCCGAATCCAATAGAATGACTTGCGTCTTGACCTCGTTACAACCGGTGGGAAGGTTGATGGCATTGTTGATGGCCAGGCTCACGATGGGAGGATTGTCCAGAAAACTGACGGGGTAAAAATAGGGACTGGGAATGGGCTCGTTGGAAATCTGGCCGTCGCCAAAATCCCAGCGATAGCTCAGCGGAACGGTAGCACTGGATAAGTTTTCAAAGCTCACTTCAAAACCGGCTAGACTGGTATCCACCGTTTGATCAACGGAGTCGCGGTGAAAGTCGCGCTGGGAGAGGGCCAGTAAGCGGTCGATATCGAGTGGCAGGGGCCCCAACCCCGCTTCCACATTACGAATTTCGATTTCCAATTGCTCGGCACAATCCTCGCTACAGTCACTGGTTTTTTCCCAGCGCCCCACGAAGGACAGCACGTCCAGCTCGTCGTTACGAAATTCTGTAAACAGGTAGTAATCTGCCACCCCCGCTTCCAACTGGAAGGGACGGCCATCGAGCGTGGCTTCCACCGCAAACACCGGGTTTTCCTCCAGCGGCGGCGGCAACTCCGTCCGTCGACAAGCCACCACTAGCAGGAGAACGGCCAGTAGGTACGTCAGTTTATAAATGGACATAGATCAGTAATTAGACTCATTTTGCAAAAGGATAAAAGCTCAGTCCCAAACGGAACTGTAGCGGACCCGACTCTCGTAGGATCAATTGGGGATTCTCCCGATCGACCACGAGCTGTGGGACGCGGTAGCGGGCTTGTAGCGCCAGGCTCCAGTGGCGACTCAGGTGGTAGCGGTAAGCCAGCAAAGCGCCGACACGCCAAGTCCGAAACGCGCTGGCATCCAACCAACCACTCTCCAGCACCCGACTTTCGACCCTCGGGCTTTGGGGGTCACTGCCCCCGCGTTCCCAAGGCAGCAGAAAGGTCCGCTCGCGCAGGTCACCGCGCGCACCCAGCAGGTAGGTCAAACTCAGCCCCGCCTCGATCGTCTGCCGACCGTTCCTAAGTTGTAGGGCAATCGGCAAATCCAAATAATGCAGCGATTGGGGACGCAGCTCAAAGGTCTTTTCCGCCAAGCCAAAAGTGTAGCGCCGTTGCGCCACCGAACCAGCGGTTCCAAACTGGCCGCGGCGCCCTTCGTAGAGCAGCTCGGCCCGTACCGACCAGCGGGGCAGCCAGCGGTAGCGGAGCCCCAGGCCAGCGCCACCACCCAGCCACCACTGATCGTCCGTGGCGGCGGGATAGGCATCGCCAAAGACCTCCAACGCGAAGGTCCATTTGGCCAGGCGGGAGGGCGGATCAGAGTCGATTTCGCGATCCAAAGATTCCGGTTCTTCCGTCGCCCGTACGCCCAGCATCAAGGGAGCCAGACGGTCCAACTCGGTCCGTTCCACTGTTTCGGGCAGCGGAATCGCCGCTTGGTCTTTGCTACGGGGGCGATCCACGGGCGTCGCTGGTGCCGGGGGGCGAGCAGCTTGCGGCGGCGTGGGTGCGGTAAGCACCTCCGGCGAGGCGGGAGAAATGCGCCCGGGATCGGCATCCGCCGGAGCGGAGGCCGGGGGCTTGGCGGCGATCGGACTGCGATTTGGTTGGGAGGCATTGGGAGTTGCTACCTCGGGTTGGGCATCAGCCACCCCTGGGTCCAGAGCATTTGGGGGGCGGGATGGGAGTAGTGGGGCGGATTCGGCACCATCCCCAGCCGAATTGGAAGGACTGAAAGGGGTGGCGGTAGGGGCGATGCTAGAGGCCGGAGCCGTGACTGTAGCATTGGGTTCGTTGCTGGGGGTGGGGGCGGTAGCGTTGGTGATGGGAGGGATGGTGGGGGCGGGCCAGAGGGGCCGCAGGGCCC
>CALCCH010000269.1 GCA_937899855.1 uncultured Saprospirales bacterium
GTCACGGTGTGCTCCACCTGGATACGGGTATTCATTTCCATGAAGTAGAAGTTCCGGTGCTTGTCTACCAGGTACTCCACCGTTCCGACGCCTTCGTAATTGATGGCCTTTCCAGCCTGGATGGAGGCGTCCCCCATACGCTGGCGCAGGTCATCGGTCATAAAGGGCGAGGGCGATTCTTCCACCAGCTTCTGGTGACGCCGCTGGATGGAGCAGTCGCGCTCGGAGAGGTGGACCACATTGCCAAACTGGTCGCCCGCCACCTGGATTTCGATGTGGCGGGGTTCTTCGATAAATTTTTCGACGTAGATGCCATCGTTGCCAAAGGCGGCGCCGGCCTCTACCCGGGCCCGATCCCACTGGTCTTCAAATTCTTCGGGCTTCCAGACGATGCGCATGCCCCGGCCACCACCACCGGCGGTGGCCTTGAGGATGACGGGATAGCCAATTTCTTCGGCGATCTGGAGGCCCGAATCGAGGTCCTGGAGCAGGCCTTCCGAGCCCGGTACGACGGGTACACCGGCCTGGATCATGGTCTCCTTGGCGGTGATTTTATCCCCCATCTTGCGAATTTGCGAGGGGGTGGGGCCGATGAATTTGATGCCGTATTCGGCGCAGACCTCCGCAAAATCGGCGTTTTCGGCGAGGAAGCCGTAACCGGGGTGAACGGCATCGGCATTGGTAATCTCGACGGCGGCCATGATGCGGGGAATGCTGAGGTAGGATTCGGCGGAAGACGGGGGGCCGATACAGACGGCCTCATCGGCGAAACGCACGTGGAGGCTCTCGCGATCGGCGGTGGAGTAAACGGCTACGGTTTGGATTCCCATCTCCTTACAGGTCCGGACGATGCGCAGCGCAATTTCTCCGCGGTTGGCGATCAATATCTTTTTAAACATAGATTTTCTTTGGTTCAGCCGGGCGGCTCCGCGAGGGAGCGGCCGTTAAAAATTGGGAAAAGGCGAAATCGGGTTTAGGCTTTGGGGTCGACCAAAAAGAGGACCTGGTCGTACTCGACGGGAGAGGCATCGTCGATCATCACTTTGACGATTTTACCCGTTACTTCGGCTTCGATTTCGTTAAACAATTTCATGGCTTCCACGATACAGACTACTTCGCCGGCGCTGATGCTGTCGCCCACTTTTTTGAAGGGGGGCTTGTCGGGAGCGGAAGAGCGGTAGAAGGTACCGACCATGGGGGAACGCACCTCGAGGTATTGCTGATCGTTGGCTTCTTCGGCCTGGGGGCTGACGGCGGGCATGGACTCGGAGGGGGTGGGTACTCCCGTGGCAGCGGGAGCGGGTGCTACCGGCTGGACCGGCATCTGGGGCATCGGCGCTTGGATCGGAACGATCTGTTGGGGTGCCGATACGATTTGCTGGCTGGATTTGGCCCGGCTGTACTTTTTGGTGCGGATGGTGAGGTTGAACTCGCCATCGCTCATTTTGAATTCGGTGAGGTTGGACTTGTTGATGAGCTTAATTAGCTCCTGAATTTCCTTGAAGGTCATTGGCATAGGGCTATTTTTTTACGCGTTCTACGTAAGAGTTATTGCGGGAATCTACTTTGATCAGGTCACCGACATTGATAAAGAGGGGGACTTTTATTTCGGCACCGGTTTCGAGGGTGGCGGGCTTTTGGGCATTGGTGGCGGTATCGCCCCGGACGCCGGGCTCGGTGTAGGTCACTTCGAGTTCGATGTACTGGGGCAAGTCGATGGTCAGGGGGGTCTCCTTTTCAGCGTGGAAGAGGATTTCGATCTGCAAGCCTTCCTTGAGCAGCTTGGCGTTTTCGATCAATTCTTCCTGGATGGGAATTTGGTCGTAGGTTTCGTTGTCCATGAAGTGGTAGCCGGAATCGTCGCTGTACAGGAATTGGAACTTGCGACGCTCGACCCGTACGACACTGATTTTGTGCCCCGCGGGAAAGGTGTTGTCGATGACTTTACCGCTGGTCAGGCTTTTTAATTTGGTACGGACAAAAGCGTTGCCCTTGCCGGGTTTGACGTGCTGAAATTCGACCACGGAATAGATGTCGTGGTTGTAATCGATGCACAATCCGTTGCGGATATCTGAAGTATTAGCCATTGGTAATTAGAGAAGATTTATTTGAAAATCATGCAAAGATATCAATTTTGGGGATTTTCCCCGGGCCTCCACACGAATTCTGCCTTCCGTCCCTAGGCCTTCGCCGAGCCGTCGTAGGCCCAAACCAAATAGGTGGCCCCCCAGGTGAATCCTCCACCGAAGGCCGTTAGCACAATCTTATCGCCCTTCCGCAGTTTTTCCTCGTAATCCCACAGGCACAGGGGCAGGGTACCCGCCGTGGTATTACCGTAGCGATCAATGTTGATCATGACCCGCTCCAGGGGAAAATCCAGCGCATTGGCCACGGAATTGATGATCCGAATGTTGGCCTGGTGGGGCACCAGCCAGTCGATATCGTCCGTACTCAGTTCGTTGCGTTCCAGGAGCTCCTGCACCGTATGGGTCATTCCATTGACCGCATGCTTGAAGACGGTACGGCCTTCTTGGTACACAAAATGCTCGCGATTGGCCACCGTTTCCGCCGTTGCAGGGTGCAGGGAGCCCCCCGCCTTCATGTTCAAATAGTGACGGCCGTGGCCATCCGCTTTGAGTACGGCATCCTGTAGGCCTGGCCCCTCCTCATTCGCCTCCAGCATCACGGCTCCCCCGCCATCGCCAAAGATGATACAGGTAGCCCGGTCGGTGTAGTCGATGATGGAAGACATGACGTCCATTCCCACGACAATGACCTTTTGGTAGGTGGCGGATTCGATGAACTTGGCACCGGTAGAGAGGGCGTATAAAAACCCAGAGCAGGCGGCGCTGATGTCGTAGCCAAAGGCGTTTTTGGCGCCGACCTTATCGAGAATGGTGTTGGCCGTATCGGGGAAAACGCGATCGCCAGTAATGGTAGCGCAGAGAAGGAGGTCCACCTCTTCGGGAGCAGTACCGGGCTTTTCCAGGAGTCCTTTGACCATTTCTACTCCCATATCGGAGGCCCCCCAGCCCTCCTTGCGGAGAATGTGCCTTTGCTTGATTCCAGTCCGGGTGCGAATCCACTCATCGGAAGTTTCCACCATCGTTTCCAACTGGGCATTGGTCAGGATGTCTTCGGGCAGGTAGCCTTGTACGCCGGTGATTGCAGCTAGTTTTCGTGACATAGTCTAAAGTAAACGGTTAATTTTCAATGGCTTAGGTCTTCGCTACGCTGCTCGGCGCTCGGTGCCGCCAAAACGGCGTATCCCGGCCATTGGTACCTTTGTGCGTAGGACTGGCAAGGTAGGAAAAATACTGCACATACCTAGCAAGTGCCCTCATAAATCCCCGGGAAGCCGGGTGGGACTGGACCAAAATGTTAAATTATTTTTTTCCATAATATATCGGCATCATATTTGATTATTTTACTATATCAAGCTTGGAGAATTCCCCCTTTCCCAAACCATCCGAGCCAGCAAACCAAACAACATCGCTATGTTAAGACGAGTACTATTCCTACTCCTACTCCTACCCGGAGTGGCCTTTGCCAATCCCGATGCCGTTGAATTTTACCGAGGCAGCCTGGCCCGGGCCCAAGACAAGGCCGCCGCCGAGGGCAAGCTGTACCTGGTCGATTTCGTAGCCAATTGGTGTACGCCCTGCCAGTGGATGGACAAGCACACCTTTTCCGACCCCCGTATTGCGCAGTACCTCAATCGACACTACGTCCCGGTCAAGGTCGACATCGACGATTTTGATGGCTACGCTTACAAGCAGCAGTACAACGTCCGGGTACTGCCCACCATCCTGATTTTTAACGCTCAGGGCAAAGTGGTGGGGCGCTACCAAGAATCCATGGCGCCGTCCAAGCTGATCCAAGTCCTGGCCGAACACAACACGGCGGCCAATCGCAGCGCGAGCACCGTTCCGACGGCTCCCGTCATTACGCGGCCCCAGCCCCCAACCCTACAGGTCCGACCGAGTGCTTCCCCCAGTAGTTACCACTCCGATACAGCACCAAGCCTCCCCTCCAGCCCGGCCTCCCCAGTACGCCCAGCGGCAGCCCCCGCGCCGGCTTCCAGTACGGCGGCCAACAGCCTGTACCGCTTCAGCGCTCAGCCCCAGGCGGCGGAGGGTTACAGCGTCCAGGTCGGAGTGTACGGCACCTACGGCAACGTCCTGCGGGAAGTGGCCAAATTGGAGGGGCAATTTGCCGAACCCGTGGTGGTGCACATCGCGGACTTGAGCGGGCAAACCGTGTACAAAATCCTGGTGGGCGTAGCCCCGAACCGGGCGACCGCCGAATCCCTCCGCGATCGCTTACAAAGCGCTGGTTTTCAGGGCTTCATCAAGGATTTGGCCCAGATGTAAGCCCTTCACAAAAAATGGTGTTGCGCCCCAGCGTCACCCGATCGACTTCCCCAGGAGTTCGTCGGGCGATCTAATTCGTTCAATAATTGACAAATCCAGCCCCCATACGTACTAAAGAGCATGGTTTTTGCGTCTAGTATAAAGTCTTTTAGCCCCATTTTGGGTGTTGAAAGACAATGACCTATTTATCGCTGATCTACGAGAGAAAAATTCTAAATTCGCGGCGAGGCACCTCATGGCCTAAAAAGTAACCAATATGCCGTAAGTGGCACAATTAGCGGACTGGCTTGCTATCAAAGTTCGTGCGCTATCCCTATTTTTGCCTGATTGCACCATTATAGCAACTATTTGAAAATGAAGTGATTTAAACTTTTCTACCGATGATGTTAAAACGCATAATCCCACTGATGATCCTGCTCTTTACGCTCGCTCAGGTGCAGGCGCAGTATCCCGAAAAACTCCTGTTCAGTGGCCCCACCAACCTCAATAGCTCTCAGATGGTGTGTCCTCCCGGTGCCAATCCCGACGCGGGAACGAGTACCCAGTCGATCGACCAGGCGATTTTCCCCACCAATCAGTCCATTAACGTACAGTTTCTCTGCTTGGGCGATTCCATGCAGGTGCTTCATTTTGGGGGCGACCTCAGTGGCGATCCCACCCCCAGTACCCCGGGCGGCTTTAGCTACATCTTCTACCGCAGCCCCCCCAACGCCGCCTTCGACGGCCCCGATCTCAGCAATATCCTGATGGATCCCTGTCTCTACCCCAACCCGGGGGTCCCCCAACTGACCACCGTACAACCCAACTCCACGCCCATTACGTCCGACGGCAACGCCACCTTTTTCAACAACGGGGGGCTCCAATCCCTCGACGGTGGCGCACCGGTGTCGGTTTGGTTTGCGCCCTTTACCGCCGACTTCTGGCCCACCCTGCCCGGTCAGCAGGTGAGTGTGGAAAACGGAGGCGCCTGTATGGACGTCAATACCGCCGATGCTTTTAACGTCGTCTACCTCAATGCCATTACCATTTCCAACGTCAACAATAATGCGGGTGGAAACGGCTGCTCCGGCAGTATGACCCTCCGCGGGGGCTTGGCCGAATTTGCCGCCGGTGCGCCGGGTTCCGACAAGCTTTACGACATTACGATCACCAACGTGAGTGACCCCTCCATCGTCGGGATTCCCGATCTGGGCTGGGAACACGACGAGACCCTGGTGTTCCGCGTTCCCGAACCGGGACTGTACGAGATTGTGGTGGAAGATGGCGTGAGCTGCGGGGCGACCGCTCAGGTTATGATGGGCAGTTGTACCCCCACCAGCTTTATCTTACCCGATACCTTCGCCGTAGAAGGCAGCAACTTCTGCCTCCCCCTTTTCGTCGAAAGTTTCGTCGACATCTGGTCCTTTCAGATGACCCTCAACTGGGATCCATCCCTGTTTACCTTTAGCCCGCCCCTGATGGCTGGCGATTTGGACCCCACCTTTTTGCAGTTCAACCCCATCGGCCCCGGTCAGGTTCGGATCATCTGGTTCGAACCCAACGCGGGAACCACCCCGGTAACGCTGATGGACGGACAGGTCGCCTTCAAACTCTGTCTGGACGTGATCGGTAACCCGGGACAAAACTCGGACTTTAGCATCACGGCCAGCGACTTTGAAGCGGCGACGGGAGGGGGCTTTATTAGCTCCTCCGTACTGGTGGATGGCAATATCCTCATCATTTCCAATAATTTGACCCTCGACTTTACCAGTTGTGCCTCGCTTTCCTCGGCCACTACCGACGTGGGTTCCTTTACCTTTACCGTCACGGGGGGCGTCGCGCCCTACACCTTTGCCTACCAGCAGGTGGGCAATCCGGCCAATACGGGCACGGGAGTCATCCCCATTGGGGAAGACACGGGAGAGGTGACCGACCTGCCGCCCGGCACTTATAACGTGGAGGTCACCGACGCTACCGGAGAGGTACAGATCGCGATGGATACAATTGAGGAATCAGCCCCATTGGAAGAACAGATCAGTCCCTTATCCAATCCGACTTGCAGTGACAATACCGATGGCTCGGTCACCCTACAGCGAAACGGTGGGATTGGCCCCTTCGAAATTGCCTGGTCGACCGGAGCGATGAACGTCACAATGCTCAACAACCTACCCGCCGATACCTACACCGTATCGGTAACGGATGCCAATGGCTGTCTGAAAGAATCGACGCAACAGCTCTTTACGCCCCAGCCCCTGATCATCATGGATACCATCATCCAGAACGTCACCTGTACCGGTGGGCCTAGCGACGGTGGCATTACCGTTTTCCCCTCCGGTGGTCCGACCAACGCCTACACTTACCTGTGGGACAATGGCAATATGACCAGTTCGATCGACAACCTCCCGTCGGGAACCTACTGCGTGGACGTCACCTCGGGAACCTGTACCAGCAACTTCTGTTTTGAAGTCAGCGACCCGCTGCCGCCCACCATTACGGGAGGCGACAGCAGCGCGAGCAGCTGTCCGGGTGCCAATGACGGGGCCCTGACGGTACTCTTCGTACCGGGCTTTGGCCAGATTACCGACGCCGACATTCAGTGGTCCAACGGCGAGTCCGGTCCGACGATCAGCGACCTGGGGCCGGGGGATTACACCGTTACCATCACCGCCTCCGATGGCTGTACCGCTACCGAGACTTTCCGACTGGGCAGCGGCGGTTTTTCGGTGACCCTCAACGTCAGCACGCCCACTTGTTCTTATACACCCAATGGCTTGATTTCGGTAACGATTTCGCCACCGCCCGGCCCCGGTGACAACTATACCTTCCAGTGGTCCAATGGTGGAACGGGTTCGTTTATTTCCGACCTCACCTGTGGCGAAACCTTCTCGGTGACCGTTTCGGACGGCAGCAGTTGCCCCGGCTTTGTGGAATCGGTGGCGCTGGATTGCCCACCCGACATCCTGATTACCTTCGATCCGAACTCCATCCAACCCGTCCGCTGCTTTGGCTTGGAGCAGCCGCTGTGCGATGGGCAAGCATCGGTTATCGCCTCTTCGGGAACGACCAATTCGGGAGACTACACCTTCCAGTGGAACAATTCCCCCGATGCGCAAAACGGTGGCTCCCAACACACCGCTACCCAGCTGTGTCAGGGCTGGAATACCGTGACCGTTGCCGATCTCGATTGCTTCACCATGGACTCCGTCTTTATTCCCGCTCCCGAAGAACTGATGCTCAACCTGGACAGCAACCAGATTGAGCGTCCCAGCTGCTTTGGCGATAGCGACGGCAGCATCCGCGTGGCGGCTCAGGGTGGGACTTCGCCCTACACCTACGCTTGGAGCACGGGAGTACCTGGTCAGAGCATCACCGATCTGCCCCGGGGTGATTACACGGTGACCATTACCGACTTGGTCGATTGTATCCACACCGTCACCATTCCGCTGGACGAGCCCGAATTACTCGTCGCCTCGATCGATCCCAATAATACCAACGATGCGCTTTGCAACAATACGGAAGATGGCCAAATCGCCATTATCTGGACCGGTGGCAACCAAGGGCCCCTACAGTTCGACTGGTCGCCCGAGGTATCCAGTGGCCAATTGGCAACTGGTTTGGCGCCTGGCCTGTACAGCGTGACGATCACCGATCCCGAAGGATGTACCGCCGAAACCAGCCACGTAGTGGGCAATCCCCCACCGATCAATTTCGAATTGGAACCGGTGGATGAGCCCAACTGCTTTGGCGAGACGACGATCATTCGGGTCGCCTCGGCTTCGGGGGGTAGTGGTGGTCCGAACAAGAAAAACTTAGGGCTAGCCAAAATAGACATCAACGCACCCGTCCGGGAAATCACTGGACAAGTGACGGACAAAGTAATCGACGACAGCCAGTGCTCGGCGGATACCAACATCATCGTCAACCAACCGCCCCAAATCATCGTTGACCTGGGCCCCGAATTACAAGAAATCGAATTGGGTTCGAGTTACACCATCAATGCCTCGATCACACCGCGCAACGTCGCGCTGGAAGCCTTGGTGTGGACCCCCAGTACCGAGCTGATTTGTCGGGACTCCATCAATGGAAACGGTGCCCTGTGCGATGAAGTAGAAGTGGCTCCACTGGCGACGACTACCTATACGCTTACCGCGATTGACCAGAACGGTTGTGAGGGAACGAACAGCATTACCATCGACGTCGATAAGAACCGCAACGTGTACATTCCCAACGTCTTTTCTCCAAATGGCGATGGGGTCAACGACTTCTTCCAGGTCTTTGGGGGTGTCGGGGTACTGCAGGTCAACTACATGCGGGTATTCGATCGCTGGGGCGCCTTGATGCACGAGGCCACGGATTTCCAGCCGACCGATGGGGACTTGACCTCGGCCTGGAACGGCACCTACCAGGGTCGCCAGATGAATCCGGGGGTCTACGTCTACCTGATCGAAGTAGAGTTTATCGACAATACCGTACTCTTGTACCGGGGTGATCTTACCCTGCTGTACTAAGGGTTGGAAATTGGGAAAAAATAAACGCGAAAAGCGGTAGCAAAGTACCGGGTCCTAGGCGGGGTCCGGTACTTTTGGTAGGGCGATAAAGAAAGTAGCTCCTTGGTTGACTTCCGACTCGATCCAGATACGGCCACCCAGCCGTTGCATGATTTTCTGACAGATGGACAGACCAATTCCCGCCCCCTCGTAACGAACCCGCGTGTGGAGCCGCTGGAAGATCACAAAGATGCGCTCCTGGTACTCCGGCGCAATGCCAATGCCATTGTCCTTGACACTAACGATGACTTCCTCTTCGGCCTCCACGGCCCCCAAGTGGACGACCGGCTGCGTTCCGGGCTTGCGGAATTTGATCGCGTTGCTGATCAGGTTTTGGAACAATTGGATGAGCAGGGATTGGATGGAGCGGACGGTGGGCAATTGGGGGATATTGATGACGGCCTCGGTTTCTTCGATGCTAACCCGGAGGTTGATGACGGCCAGTTCGATGGCGTCGTTGAGCCGCACCTCTTCAAATTCTTCATCCGTCTTTCCGATGGTGGCGTAGCGCAGCAGGGCATCGAGCAAGTTGTTCATCCGATTGACCCCCTCGCTCACAAAGTCAAAATAACTCTGCGAATCCTGATCAAAGTCCTGGCCGTGGCGTCGGAAAATGAGCTGGGTATAGCTCCCGATCATGCGTAGGGGTTCCTTGAGGTCGTGGGAAGCTACGTAGGCAAATTGGCGGAGTTCTTCATTGGCCTGTAGCAATTGGGCATTTTGCTTGACGATCTGGTCCTTCTGTTCCAGTAGGAGGGCCTGCAGTTGGTTTTCCTTGGTCAGTTGCTCGATTTTGCTTTGCTTATCCTTGATCGAGTACTGGACTTCGAGGTCCATCACCTGGCGGTCGAGGCGTTCCTTGGCAAAGGTTTCCTGAGCGGTGGAGTAGATCAATTGGTACTGGAGGGCTTTTTCGTAATCCCCCAGTTGTTGGTGGATTTTGGCCAGCAGTTGGTAGCCGCGGATTTCGTTGGCCTCGTCGTTGCGGCGTTTGGCCGCCACGATGCCCTGGCTGGTGAGGATGATGGCCCGCTCGTAATCTTCGCGGAGAAAGTGGATATTGCCCAGGTTGAGGAGATTGATTTCCCGTCCGTTGACATCGCCCAATTCCTGGATCAATTCCTGAGCGGCATTGGCCAATTCCAGGGCCGCGTCGAGCTGTCCCAGTGCGGTCTTGTTGCGACTGATCTGCGCCATCGAAAGCGCCATCATTTCGCGGTACTGCGCCGATTCGGCTACCTCCAGGGATTGTTGAAAATATTGCAACGCCTCCTGATAGCGATCGAGTTCGTAGTAAACATTGCCCACGTTATTGAGGACGATGGCGCGGTTGTTGGCCTCCAGGACGTCGCCGTATTCGCTCAGGGCGGTGAGGTTGCGGGAAAGGGCTTCTTCGTAATTGAAGAAATGCGCGTAGATCGTTGCAATGTTGACCAGGCAGCGGCCCGCTACCCGGCGGTACTGGATGGCTTTGCTTTTGTCCAGCGCCTCCAGTAAAAACTGCATGGCCCTCTTGTAATCGCTGAGGGTACCGTAGTACACCGCCAGGTAGTTTAAGGCATCTAGCTCTTTTTCGACGTCGCCCCAGCGTTGGCTCCCCTCCAGCAAGGGCTGGCAATATTCGAGCATACTGGCGTAGTCCTGCCGCTTGAGACAGATTTGGGTGAGCAGGTGGTAAGCTTCGGTACTCAGGTAATGGTATTCGCTGGTGCTGGCTTCGATTTCGCGGAGGCAAGCTTCGGCCAGGGCTTGCGCCTTTTTGTAGTCGCTACGCAGAATGGCGAGTTGACTTTCGGCACAGCGACTCAGGATACGCCCCCGGCGGTCCTTGGCCGCTTCGGCGTAGGCGGCCGCTTCCCCAAAACAAGCTTCGGCCTCCTCGTAGCGGGCATCGTTTTGATAGGTCTCCCCCAGGGCCAGCAGGATATCGAGGGTGTGTCCGTTTTGATAGGGGGCCTGGTTGTGGCTCCGGGCGGATTGGAGGTAAGCCAGGGCCTTTTCCTGATGTTCGGGATGGCCCGAATAACGCGCTATGGTACGGTGGCACCGCCCCAGCAATAGCTCGGCGTGGATGAGGCTAGGCTGATGATTGTACTGCTTGGCCAGCAGCAAGGTCCGTCGGGCAATTTCGATGGCGTCCTGAATGTTCCGTCGGGCAAATTGCTCGGTACCTTGGTGCAGTAGGGCACGTATTTGTTCTACACTCATTGTTTTTCCACTTCTTTTTCCACTTCTTTTTCCACGGGAGCCGGGGCTTGATTTTCTCTCTCCGTATCTACCGTACCTTTCAAGTAAAGCTGATGGGTACGGGGCCGGGCGTTGGTCACTACCGCAATCTCGTTTTTCTGTCGCCCCAGCTTGCCCTTGCTGTCGAAGACTACGGCGATCTGACCCGTTTCGCCGGGGGCAATCGGGACGAAGGGGTAGGAAGGCTGGGTACAACCGCAGGAGGCTTTGACGTCGGTGATGAGTAGATCGGCGCGGCCGGTATTCTTAAAGTTAAAGGTGTGCTGCACTTTGTCTCCCTCCATAATCACGCCATAATTGTGAACGGTCTCGGCGAAGGATACCCGAGCGTAGCGACCTTGCTTTTTGCGCTTGTTCTTCACCGGAGCTTTTGCCTCTTCCGCCGGAGGGGGCGCCGGTGGCGTAGTCGTCGCCACGGTTTGAGCCGTGGGTGCGGGGGAGGCCAAACTGTCCGTCACCACCCGGGCCCCTTCTACGGGCGCCGCCGCGGTGCCTTCCTCAACTGCCAGGTCCGCACCGAGGGCGGGCGCCTCTTCGACCGTATCGGCGGTGGGTTCGGTAGTACAGGCCGTCAGCGAGACCGCGAGTAGAACAAAAATCGCTAAACGGGATGGGAGGTTTGACATGAGAACGGTCTTTGGTACAGCGCAAATTTAGGGAAAAGACCGTGATTTTTTGCAGCGATTTCCCCAAGCACACCACCAAAGCCGGCGTACCAAGACCGTCAGCGGAACTAGCGGATCACGGAGAGACTCCCGACCGCCACCAGTTCTTCTCCCCGGCAAACGTGCCGTACGCGGTACAACAAGACGCCGGGATTGATCTCCTGACCGTCAAAGGTACCATCCCAGGCTTCGAAAGGATTGTCGGTAGAAAAGACGCGACTGCCCCAGCGATCGAAGATCTCAAAGGACAGCAAATCGTCGATGGCGTTGGGGTTGCTAATGCCAAAACCATCGTTGAGACCGTCATTGTTGGGAGTAAAGGCCTTGGGCAGGTAAACGATGGAACAGTCGAGCTCGTCGGGATCGAGTACGGTGATCCTCACCGAATCCACGGCCTCGCAATTGGCCTCGGCCAGATTGAGGCGGTAGGTGGTGGTGACGGTGGGCGACAGGGCGGGCGTTCCGGCATTGATGTCGCTCACGCCGGCCGCGGGCGACCAAACGAAGTCCTCGGCGCAGGTACTGGTGAGGCCAATGTCGACCGAATTACCGATAAAGATAGTGGTATCGCGATTGGCGATTTGATCGGGATTGACAAAGAGGGCGTCCACATCGCGCTGGCTGAGGGCGCGGCGGTAGATCACCAGCTCGTCCAGGCTACCGGCGTAGCGCTCCTCACAGATCATACTGGCCACGGTGAGGCCCGCCGAATTCGTCAGGTCGATAATTTTTGGGGCTTGCTTTTCGTCCCGCAGGCTACCATTGAGAAAAAGCCGCGAGGTAGCCCCTTCCCGCACCAATACGACGTGTTGCCAACAGCGACCCGGATCCAGGGCCATTCTCACCGTCCCGTTGATGCCCGTATCCTCGGACAGGGTGGCCGTGAGGACGTTGGAACCGGGATTGTAATCGATGGAAAAGACGTGAAAATCGTCGCAACCCAGGTCCCGTTTGGAAAAGATATTGTTGATGCTCGTGCTAAAACCGGGTTTGAGGTAGAAGCTCATCGAGAAGTTGGTCACGCTAAAAATGTTGGAGGGAGTATTCAGGAAATTCAGCTGGTTGGCATTGCCATCAAAAACCAGGGAATTACCACCGTTGATTCCACAATCCGTAGGATCGCATTTGACGTCACCGGTATTGGTGATATTGACGTTACCAAAATCCGAGGCGATGATGGCGGTGGTATCGATCAGGGCACAATCGTCGAAGGAGAAGTAGGCTTCCAGCCCTTGTTGGGGGATCTGTGCTTGTGATTGGAGGGCCAGCAAGGTCGTCAACAAGAAGGCAAGACAATATTTCATCACGTGGGTGGATTTTTTAGATCACATTACAACAAAAGCCGTTCCGTTGCGGTGCGCGAAGGCGCCACGGCCAATATTCGATGTATAAACGCAAGAAAGGGGGCAATATTTTACCCAAAAAGGTTCCCCATATCGCCCATTCCGGGAGGCAGCATGTCCTTGAGTAGGCTCTCGGTTTCGGCCGCCTCGGTTTCGGCCGCCCGGGCCAGGACCCGGTTGATTCCTACCAGTAGGAGGTCTTCCAATTGTTCCAAATCCTCAGGATCTAGCTTGGTCCGATCCAACTGAACGTTGGTAATTTCCCGATTGCCGTTGGCCGTGATGCGTACGGCGCCATCACCCACTTCTTCTTCCACCGTTAGCTGCGCCAATTTTTCCTTGAGGGCCGCTTGCTTGGCCTCCATATCACCAAAAAGATCTCCAAACATGGTACGTTATTTTTTTTGAGCAGCAAAAATAAACAGATTCTAGGAAAAACAATCCTGTTCGGCCTTTTCGATGGGAAAGTGTTGGTAAAGCGCCTTGACCTCCGCTTCGCTGAGGGGCCGGTCGTAGACCCGCAGCTCATCCAGAACGCCCTTAAAGCGGCGGGCACCACCCCGGTCGACACAGGGACTGTTGGCAAAACTCAGCAGTGCCTCGTTGGAAATGTCGACCCCACTACAGCGTCGGCTCCGGCGCACCAACTCCCCATTGATGTAGGTATAGGCACTGAAATCGCGACGGACGAGCACAAAATGCTGCCAACCCGCCGCACTCAGCTCGGGCGACAGTTCGGGAAAATCCTTGGCGGGCGTCTCGTGAAAATCGGTATCGACCTGATTGAGGTTCTGGTCCAGTTGGATATCGAGCATGTGCTCCTCATCGCACTCGACGCGTTTGGAAAGCATGCTCTGGGGAAAAATCGTGTACTGGTTGGGTTTGAAGTAAAAACTGAGGGTAAAATCGCTGGTGGTAAAATAGCGATTGACCGCCCCGGTGAAGGTCACGAAGCTTTGGTTGCCATCGAACAAGAGCCCATCGTCCTCAATGCCACACCAACAACCGACATTGCCGTACAGGATGCCTTCCGAGCCACCGCCCGAATCGTCGCGGGCATCGCAGCGATTGAAGGAGTAGTAAGCCACCAAGCCCTCCTCCAAAGAGAACTGGGGGCTGGGCCCCATCTGGCTACTGATTAAAAGGAAGGGGAAAACGAGGTAAAAGGCGTAGTTCATGGTCGTACAATTCGTGGTGTAAGGTTTTGGTCGCGGTGGGTGGTAACCTAAAAATTATAGCCTTTTTTCGGGAAATATTAATGGGGTGGGGGGGCGGTAAGCGGGTGGCTAGCTGGTGGGTTGGAAGAGGGTAACGACGTAAAAACTATAGAACATCAGCAGGAGAATGCCCTCCCAGCGGGTGATCTTTTTGTTGTTGGCCATGATCCCGAAGAGGATGGTCAGAGCGATCATCAGGGGGAGGCTGAAGGCGAGAATACCCATGGGGATGGTCAGCGTTCCGAAGAAGGAGGGGATGGCCATGACGACGTAAGTATTGAATACATTGGAGCCCAGGACGTTGCCCACCGCGATGGAGGCCTTTTTCTTGCGGGCCGCACTAACGCTCACGATCACCTCCGGTAGCGAGGTACCCAGCGCCACCGCCGACAGGGCGATGACTTCCGGGTCGATCCCGGCGAGTTGGGATAATCCGCTGATGGCCTTGATCGTATAATCGGCGCCCAAGTAGACAAAAACACCACCGAGCAACAGCATCCCGTACTGCCGCCAGCCTACACTGGGGCGTTCCTTGTCCGTTTCTTCTTCTTCCGATTTGAAGGAGTAAAATAAAAAGACGACGATACCCACCGAAAAAAGGATGGCTTCAAAGATCGAAAAGTGGCCATCGAGTAGGACGAAATACAGCAAAAAGGCCGATCCCCACAAATAAGGCATGTCGATGTGCCAGATGTTGTACTCCAAGTTGATGGGGTGGGCAATGATGGCTACGATGCCGAGGACCAGGGCGATATTGGTGACGTTGGACCCCACCACATTGCCAATCACGATTTCGGAGTCGCCCGAAAAAACGGCGGCGATGGAGGTGGCCAATTCGGGGAGGGAGGTACCGAAGGCGACCAGGGTCAGACCGATGATAAAGGGCGAGATTCCAAAAGAAAGGCCGATGGCCTCCGCGTAGTCGATGAACCAATCGGAAGCCTTGAGTAGTACGGTCAGACTAACGGCGAAGAGGCCTAGATAAGTGAGCAACTCTATACCCATAACAAAAACGCCCGATTTTTTCGGGCGCTGCAAATGTACGCTTTTTTGCAGGTATTCTCCCAAAAATTACGCCGAGGGGCCCAATTTCAACTTTGGTGCTGGGGAATTTTTCGACAAAAATTAGCTCGCCCCAGCTCCCCTCACCAGAGTGGGGCGAGTACCCCCTACCGCGACCACAGGTCCTGCTCGAAGTTGAAAATTTCCTGCTTCCGCTTATCCGCCTCGTGCAACAGGTCCACTCCCTGTAGGTATTCGCGCAGTGCGCGATCGTGGATATTGGACGTTTTGTAAATGGTGCTGCTAAAAAAGCGCAACTCCATCCAATCCTCCCAGCTCAAGGTGGTACTGTCGTTGCCGGGGATGTAGACTTTGAATTGGGCCAGGTACTCCCGGATACTGGGGTAATGCACCCAGAACAAAGGGCGCTCGTAGCGAAAGTTACCATGGTCATCAAACACCTCGATCAGAGGGGCGATGCCAATGATGCGTACCTGGAGGGCAGAACGCTGCTCGTCAAAAAACCAGACCTCTTTGATCCGGAAGCGCCGCACCTTTTCGTAGTCGATTTCGTCGATCGCCACCCGTAATTCTCGGGCTTGGGTCACGGGGTTGATCACCTCAAAGGTATCCCGTCGGAAGAGGATGCCGTCCAGGTCGCTCTTGTCGAGGGGAAAAGCAAAAGAATCGTCCTCGGCGCTGTAGAGGGTCAGGTCCCCGTTGAGGGCCCCCTCGGCCAGCAGTCCGAAAAAGGGTTGGACGGGATAGGCGAAGGGCAGGTTCATCTTCTCCCGGACGTCGAGCACCCGCCAGACGCGTTCCTCCCAAAAGATATCCCCCTCCCGCACCGGAGGGTAAGCCAAGACCCGCCTTTGGCTCACCAATTTTCGCTCGACGATGTCATCGAGGGGTTGGGCCTCGGCGGCCCCGCAGAACAAAACAAAAAACAAAACCAAGATGGAATACTTCATGAAATTAATTTTAAAAAGACACTCCCCAGCTCGTTAGACTTGTATCACCACCTACGAGCTCCTTCCTCTCGAAGTGTGGGGAGTGCCGTATGATTTGGAATGAGTTATTGGATTTTAAAGACGAGCCCGTTGAGTTTACGGGCGTACTGGTCACCGGGGCATTTCGCCCGCACCCGATCGAAGTAGTAGGTATCCCCGCGTTGGGCCTGGTCGACCAGACGCCGGGTGCGCTCCCCGAAGTTGCCCCCCCGATTCTGCGCATCGAAAACATCGCCGTTGCGTTTGACTCGGGTCAGCAAAAAGCCCTGGATCGCGCAGTGGGCGTCGAAGTCAAAATTTTCGAGGTGGGGATAGATTCGCTCGTAGATTTTAAAGGCATTGGGACTGAGGTTTCCCGTGGTTTTATCCCCCAGTTTGGCGATGGGAGTGGGAATGGGTTTGACGCGGTAGCGGAAGGGCGTGGGGTCCAGACCGCCCCCCGTCACCACAATCCGGGTTTCCCCAGTAGCGCGGGGCCGGACGATGTATTGGCCATTGGCCTGGCGCTCCAAGTCCGCCCCCTCGGCCCGTACGCGCACCTCGTCCGAGGGCACCCCAGCGGCCGAGACGGATAGTGGATTGTCGACCCCCAGGTAAAAGACGTTCATCTTGTCCGCTGCGGTGGTCACCGAGCGTTCCCCCACCTCGTAGCGGAGGCGTTGGCGATAGGTCTTGACCGCCCCCGAACGCGGGTCGCGGGCGCTGACCTCCACCGCCAGGTCGTGCGATCCCAACTCATCGGTTCGCCGCTGGTAGATGGCCTTGCCATTGCGAACGGTCAGGGGCCGCCCGTTGACGCGGACGCTGATATTGTCGGTGGTGGAGCTGTAGGCCCCCAGAAAAATTTCGGCCCGCAGCTCTTCCCCCCGGATCACGTAGTTCTTATCGGCTGCCACGATGGCGGCGTATTCATCGTGGATGGGTTGGGCGGAGATTTTGGCGGCCAGGTGGTTGAGCAGGGCCGTTTCGCTGAGGCGGGCGTCGCTTTGGAATTTACTCAGCAGGGGGAGGACGGCGGCGAGGGGCATTTGGCGAAAGTGGTAATCGGCCCAGTCTTTTTTGTCCGAATCGGGGGGAATGGCGTCGATTTTGAGAGGCAGCTTGGCCGCCAATTGTGAGCGGAGGCTCGTATCCGGGAGGAGGGCGAGGAGGCCTTCGCGGAGCTGGAGCACAGAGTCGCGCAGTTGGCGGCCCAGCCCTTCGTCCACCAGAAGGCGGGTGGTGGTATTTTTGTCGGTTTTACCCTTTAGCTCCTGGTTTTCGTCCCGCCCCCCGGTAGCTTCGATGAGCTGGGTTTTCATAGCTTCGAGATAGGTACAAAAGGCCGCCGTGTATTGTTGGATGCGTTGGGCATCAGCAGCTTCGGCGGCAAACTGTGGGTAGGCGTCGGCTTGTTGGCGAATCGACTCCAGGAGGCTGGCGTTGGAACGCCCCACGAGTGCTTGGCTTTCGGTGATGCTCCGGTCCATACTCAGAAAGGCATTGAGAATTTCGGCGGAAACGTTGAGGGCTAAGATGGCCATCAGTACGATATACATCAAATTAATCATCAACTGTCGAGGTTCCCGAGGTAATGACATAGGAATACTGTTTTTTAAAGGGTGATGAAATCCGTTAAAAATGCAAGGGTACTCGTGCTCTTCCGGGGGAAGAGGGCGGAGGGGCCAGGATTAAAAAGTAAGTCTAGCGAAGTCGATACGAGAGGTGCTTTTTAGCTTATTGAAGTAGCCTTAAAGTCCAGACG
>CALCCH010000270.1 GCA_937899855.1 uncultured Saprospirales bacterium
GCCTGGCGCGTGCAAGCAAAGGGAAGCTCGTGCCGATCGACAAAGGCCCGCATGCTGGCTTCTTCCGAGACGGGATTGGGGAAAAATCCAGTAAAGCGAATGCTGTCGCAGGAGAATTTTTGGTGTAGGGAACGCAACTCGTCGGTGTAGGCCTGGGTGATTTTACAATCTTCCAGGAGGAATAGGTAGACCTCGTAGGTGCCATTGGCGGAGGGAGATTGGCCTTGGAGCAGCAGTGCACGGACCATCAGCGCTAGGGTAATCCATATTTTCGGCATGTAGATCACGGTTTGTGGCGAGGTGGAAGGATATCCAACGCCTGCTTTGACTTGCCCCAGCCCGAAAGGTTTAACCAGGCTAATAAAGACCGTCCCCAAGTACGAGCACGACGGAGCGGAGGAGTTGGGGAAAGCGATTCCTCAGTCCGCGAGGTGGCGATGGATAAAGCGGAGGATTTGTTGCCAGGAATCCGCAGCGGCCAGGGCGTTGCCCCGATCGGTTCCCCCTCGGGCACTGCTGTTGGAATAATCTTCGGCCGGCAGGTAGGGAATGCCACAACCCTGCCCACCACCGGCAAAATTGTGCCCCGCCGATGCGTAGGACAGGTGTAGGAATTCGTAGGGAAAATCGCGTTCCACTAGCCGTTGAACGATGCGATTCGCCATCATGGTTGATGGCCAAACCTGGTCGTCCTCACCGGAGATCAACAGCAGCGGCCCCTGGATCTTTTCTACCGGAATGGTGGCCCTTACCACCTGCTCCTCCGATTGAAAGGCACTCAAAAACTTCGGACCATCGCGATACTGCTCTCCCCTTTCGGCCATCTCCCGTTCGAGGCGCTCCGAGTCCGCGGCGCTGTACTCGGCGTAGGCGTAGGGTATGCCGCCAAAGGTCCAGGAAGATTTGCCCTCCGCCCAACCAAACCAGACCACATTGGAGGGCACCTGCGCAATGACGAAATCTACCGCGTACTGGGTGGCGTAAAGCATGGCCAGTTCCGACCCACGGGACCGACCCACGATGCCGATCTTATGCGGGTCGACTTGGGGCTGTTGGAGGAGCCAGCGGTGGGCCTTGCGAACGTATTCCAGCGGAATTTCTACGATGCCATCGGGCAGGCCCTCGCCCTTGATCTATTTTAAATCCACTGAATCAAAGCCCTCACCGGCGTAGAGGGAAGTGCGTTCCTGACGAAAATTCCCCCCCGATCCCCCCAAAAAAATAATAGCCGGTAATTTTTGCTCGCTCTTGGGAAGGTAGTAATTCGCTACGATGCTGTCCCGCTTGGCAAAGCCCCGAATGCCCAGGGCATCAAGTTCCCGCGAACTGCGACGGTAAAAGGATTTTTGAGTCAATTGCACCCCATCAGCACTCACGCGGAGCGTAGCGCGGAGTCCCTGGTTGGTCGCAATCTGGTGGTAATCGGTACTCTTCAACGACCAAAAAAGTCCCATCGGGTAAATGCCCAGATAACTGCCCCCCACCGATGGCGCCTGCGCCAAGTCGATCCGGCCCTGGGCATCCGCCCGGTAGTGCGCCTCCGCCGTCCACCGGTGATCCTTGGCATCCAGTACCTCCAGCTGGAAGACGACCTTCTGCCCCGGTGGGAGCTGCGCCACTTCGATGTGGAGGGGCCGATGGTACAGCGAACTGTCCGGTCCAATCCGCAATTCGACCATTGGGTCCTGGGCCAAAAGGAGACCGCTAGGAAGACTCAGGACCAAAAATAACAGACGTAATGTTGACATGGTAAAGTTGGGTAAGGAGTAAAGAAATGCTGGTCTTTATCCTTAAAAAGGACGAGAAGCGAATCAAAAAGTTGCAGGAAGCCCCTTCCCAGCACTTGGTGGTCCTATCAATTTTGGTTTTCGAGCAGCACCAAGGGCACCCCTTGCTGTACCCAGCGGTCCAACAGTTGGGGTCGCTGTGGGGCTTCGAAGGTGAGGGACCCCAAAACCAGGTCCTCGTCACCATCGCCATCCAAGTCTCCCCGCTCCATTACCAACCAACGACCAATCTGTTTGAGATCGAGTGTCTGCGCGACAAAGGTATCCCCACGGTTATCAAAGTATACAAAATCCAGGGCCTGCCCATCGTAGTCGGGAAAGAAAGAAATGGCGGCCAGATCGAGGTCCCCATCGCCGTCGTAATCGTGGGGCAGGGCGCGGTAGGCGCCGGGGAGGGGTAGGAAATGGGCCTGTTGAAAACGGAAGTCCGCCCGCTGGAGGTAGACATAAACGCCGTGATAAGGCTTGAGAAGGGGCGGAAAGTCCGCATTGTCCCCGGCGGTGTAGACGATGTCCTGACGGCCATCCCCGTCGAAGTCGACCAGGTCAAAGGCGCTCGATCCGTGGGAGGGACTGAGTCGGACGATCTCGCGTTGCTCAAACTTGCCCGCCCCTTCGTTGAGCCACAGCTCGATGCCTTCCCGCCCCTGCCCAAACAAAGCGATAAAGTCCTGGCGGCCATCGGCGTTGATGTCCAGCACGGCGGTCCGGATCGCCCCGGGCCGTTTTACCAAATCCTGGCGCTCGTAAGTCCCGTCCGCCCGCTGCCACCACATCGACAAGGCTCCCGTCCACTTGCCGTATTCACAGATCAAGATGTCCGTCCGCCCGTCCCCGTTCCAGTCGGCGTAGCTGGCGTGAACGGGGCGCTGCAAATTGCGGATCACCACAGCGGAAGGACGCTGGGGATCCGTGCTGAGGCGGTAAATGTAACCCAGGGGATTGTCCGTAGGGGAAAAACTCCCCATCACCGTCAGCCACAACTGATCGTCCTCGCGGTGGAGCTGGACGGTCCCTTCGCCAATTTCAGCTTGGCGGAGGGCTTCCAATTCGCCGTTGAGCTGTACCAAGTTTTGTTTGTTGGCATCGGCAAAAAACAGTTGCTCCCCTTCGACGGCCAGCTAGGTGGTACTCGGGGGCGAGAAAAATAAATTCGGAAAACGGGCTTTAAACGGAGCTCCCGGCTCGGTGACGAGGCTGTCCACGACCAGTCGTTCGGGGGCCAGGGCGAGGTAAAAGGCTTGGATGGCCTGCCAGTCGGCCGCTTCGATGGTGGGTTCGGCGGGAAATATCTGGGCGGCCCGGATCAAAGCCTCCGCCCGCCCGGCTTCGATGAGGGTATCGCGTTGCTGGGCATTGGTGTAAATGCCCATAAAGTGACCCATCCGGGGCAATACGTAGCGTTCCCAGGTCTTGCGGTCGAGCAGGTCGGGTTCGGGATAGTGGTGGCAAGCGCCACAGTAAGCCCGGGCCAGTTCCTCTCCCGGGAGGGTGGCGCTAGCGTGGACCGTTTTGGCCTCGCTGGCGAAAAAAGAAAATACCACCGCCAGACTGAGGGCGGTGATTGGAGGAAATAACTTGGATAACATATATAGCTAAAATGTAAAGCGTTTTACCATCGGCTAGTGGATGATTTTTTCCAGTAAGTCGCCAATCCAGTAGGCAACGCCAGCGGCGAGGATGCCCAGCGAGATGGTTTCGAGGATGCCCTTGCGAATGCTGGTTTCGTTGATTGAAGCCTTCATCCAACCGATGAGTACAAAACTCAGCGAGGTCAGAAGGGCGGCGGAGAGAAAGAGGGGGATTTCCAAGCCCCCCAGGAGGTAGTCCATCAAATAGACGACGATGGGAATAAAGCCCAACAAAATGAAGGAGACGTAGGTCATACCGCCAATCATGAGGGAGGAGCGTTTGTCCTCAATCAAGTCGAGCTCATTTTTCATCAACTCGTCGAGCCACAAGTCCTTTCTAGCCGTCACCTTGTCGACCGTCTGGTGGAGCAGGACCCCACTGAAGCCTTTTTCGCGGTAGATGGCTGCTACCTTTTTGCGTTCCAACTCGGGGTGTTGCTCGATCTGACGGGCCTTGAGCTTGCGGTGCTTGTCGTAATTTTGCTGCTCGGATTCGGCGGCCAAGTACGCACCGATCGACATGGAGAAGCCGTCGGCCAGCAGGTTGGCAAAACCCAGTATAACGATGATCGCCGAACTGAGGTCGGCCCCTACCGAGCCGGCCACGATGGCGAAGGTGGTCACGGCTCCATCAATTCCGCCGTACACAAACTCACCGAGGTAATCCTGGATGCGTTCGGACCAACTGAGCTTGGACGCACTCCTGGGAAGGGAGATGATTTCGGGAGCCAAATCGACCCCACGGGCCGTACCAACGGCCGAATAGTTACTCGAAGATTTTATTGCGTGCTCTGACATAAAGTATTTCTTTCTGGGTTAATAAGTACCGCCGATGGGGCGGTCGTTCCATTCGGGGTGCTGTTCAAAACGCGGCAGCCCTGCGGGTGGGCTGCGATCGTAAGTTTCGTCGCTGAGGGCTTTCATAAAGGCCACCAAGTCTTGCTGCTCTTGCTGGGTCAAGCCGAGTGGCGTATCGGGCAAGGTCTGGTAGGGCACCTCCAGGCCCAAGCCCACGCCACCACCGCGGTTGTAAAAATCGACGACCTCTTCGAGGGTATCGTAGACCCCGTTGTGCATGTAGGGTGCCGTCTCGGCAATATTGCGAACCGTTACGGTTTTAAAGGAAGCGACGTAAAAGGGCGCCTGGTCAATCGGCCGAAAGCTGTTGAAGCGGCCGATGTCGCCATCGAGTACCGTTTGGAGGGTATCCTTGGTGGCGGGTACACCCAACACCTCGGACTCACTCTCGTCGTAGCCGGGAGGTACGGTCCCGTTGAAGGTGGGCGCAAAGTGACAGGTGCCACAGGCGGCCTTGCCCATAAAGAGGTTAAAACCCCGTTTGACCGAGGCCTCCAATTCCTCGCGTTCGCCCCGGATGTACTGATCGACGGGACTGTTGAAGGAGGTCAGGCTACTGACGTAGCAGGCCAGGGCATCGGAGATGGACCACTTGGACAATTGGTAGCTGGGAAAATCAGCGTAGGCTTCGGCAAACAATTCGCGGTAGGTCTCACTCTGATTGAGCTTGTCGATGATCGTCGCAAAGTCGGTCGCAAATTCCAGTGAATCCATGACGACGTGTTTGATCTGGCGTTCCAGTTGCGGTTCGCGCAGGTCGTAGAAGTAGCGTTCGGCAAAAACGGCATTGACTACGGTGGGGGCATTGCGTTTGACGTGTCCGGTACCGCTGAGGGAGGGGCTTTTGGCCACGCCATCGGTAAAGGCCCGGTCGGGCTGGTGGCAGGAGGCGCAGGAGCCCTGGAGGTTCGAAGAGAGAACGGGATCAAAGAACAGGATCTTTCCCAGTGCCGTCCGCTTTTCCACCACCTCCTGGGAGAGGTCAATATTGGCGAAGTAGGCGGGATTGAGAAAGTCCGCCGCAAAGAGACTGTGCGCCGCCTCGTTGACGGGCTGACGCCGGGGATTGGTTTCGCGCAGGGTTTCGATGCGCAGCTTTTTTTGCAATTGGTAGAGCTTGTCGTAAAGGGGATCGACGTAGTCCTTGAGGAAGGTCAGCCGATCAAAATCATCAAAATCAGGATGCTCCTCCAGGTACCGTTGGCCACGGGAGAAGAGGGCAATCAGCCCTTGGGTAAAGATAGCGTCCTCCCCTTCGGCCAAACCGTAGTAAGCTTCGACCGTAGTGGCCATGGCTTCCCAACTGGCGGTGGCCTCGGGAATGGCATTGACCGAACCCGGCGTATCAAAACCGGTCAGACCGAGGGTAAACACCCGCAGCAATTCCTGACGGACCGCCTCAAAAACGTGGCGGTGGGTGATGCGGATGTGCTGCTGATATTCCGCCACCTTTTTAAAGTCGCCTTGGAGTTTTTGGGCCAGTTGGATAATTTCTTCCTTTTCGGCCAGCGGGTCCTCACTAAAGATCAATTCATCCAGCACTTGCAATCCACTCGGCTCCACCACGATCAATTCCGGCACCTTGGGCTCCACCGTTGGGAGGGGGGCGCCGTTGATATTTTTCTTGATGGAGTAGTGGTCAAAGTACTCCAGCAAGTATTCGATGCGCTTAAAGGCCAAGCGCGTGTCGAGGTGAGCCTTTTGCAAGGCATCAACGGTAGCGGGTGCCTCGGCCAAGGCTTCGGCCAGTACCGTGACCTGGGCAATCTCTTGCTCTACGGTCGAGATGTTTTGGTGAAACGCTCTTTCGAGTTGCTGCAATACCTGCTGGCTGGGTGGTGGATCGGATGGGAGGAAAGCGCTACATACGAACAGTAGCGCAAAAATATAGAGGCTGATTATTTTCTTCATTGGAAACCGTACTTAGATGCTGTTGAGAAAGCTACCGAACGCCGGGGATGGCGCTCGGTAGCCGTTTGAACTTGATGGGGTACCCGTCTTAGTGTACCGACAACTTCAGGATTTCGCCTTCGTCGTTTTGCAGGAAGTAGGTACAGGGAGTCAGCTGACTGACATCCACGTGATTGGCATTGCGCTTTACCGTTACCCGCTGTCCCGCAGCGTCGTAGATGGCCACGTCGGAAGTCCGACTGAGGTATACCATCCGCGTGGTGGGGTTGGGGTAAATCTGGAAAGCTTCGGCGGATTCCCCTTCTTCCTGTACTCCCAACTCATCCAGGGGATTGTAGTTGGAGATGTTGGCAGCCGTCAATTTGTCGAAGCCGTTGATGGCGATCGTCAAAGAGTGGTTGTAGGGGAAGGGGTTAACGCTAGAGGGGTGCTGAGAGTTAACCAGGAGGCTTTTGCCATCGGGCGTGGGCTGCGCACCGGTGAGTTCGGCTCCGAGGGGTACGGCGGCCAAACGAACGAGGTCGTTGAGGGTGGGGTTCTGGATGCCCAGGTCCAGCAGGAACATCTCACAAGTCCGGTTTGAGACGCCAGCGGGAACGCGACCAAAAGAGGTACCGTTCAAATCTTCGCAGATGACCAAGTAGTCCCGACCATCAATTTTCATGACGTTCAAGCCATCGGGGTTGGACAGGTGTACATCGGGGTAGCTGGCTTCGTCGGGGCTATCGGCGAAGAAAGGACCACCTTCGAGGTAGACGGATACTTCATCCAGTACGGGATCGTACTTCCAGATGCGACCGTAGTAATCGGGGTAAGCGGGGTCGTTGGGAGAAGAGAGTCCCAAGCTTTGGGCCCGCTGGAGGTGGTAGGGGTGGTGAACGGCACCGGCCGCATTTTCATCCGCCCAACGCGAACCGGGATTGTCCCGACCGGTTTCGGTAAAGTAGACGTTGTTCAGGCCGTCCATGGCCACCCATTCGATGCGGTTGAACATGGTCGCGCCTTTTTCTACGGCCAGGTCCTTGTGGTTCAGTTCGAAACCATCTTCCCAGATGGGTACCCAGTTGTAGCCCGGCTTGTCGTGCTTGTAGGCAAAGAGGGTTCCTTTGGAGAAGTCACCCGGGGTGGCGGCCACGAACATGCCGAAGAAACCCGGCGTAGCATCCGGTCCGAGGTAAACGATCTTGTTCGAACGATCGACCACCCCACCTTCGAAAGGCTGGCGGCCCCAGTTGTACTGCTTGCGGATGGCGACGGCTTCGCGAGGATCGATTTCGACCATCCAGTTAAAGTTTTCGTACTTCTTCAGTACGCGACCGTCCCAACCGGGCAGGTCCGAAGAAACGACGAAGTCAGCGGTGTCCCGTACCCCTTGGTTCTCGGGGGAACCGGGTGCTTGGGGGAACCAGGAGGTGCTTCCGGGGCTACGGAAAACCCCGTTGTTGATGGAGGCATTGCTGCTGCGGAACCATTCCTCCGCCGTCCAGATTCGGCCATCGGCCAGGGAAGTAATCCCTCCACAGTTCATCCCGGTTTCCCCTACGGTGTTGACAAAGTCTACCCCGAAGAATTTTCCCGAGCGACCATCCGCGAGGGTCTGATCGACTACTTCGAGGCTACCGTCGGCGTTACGGTCTACGCGGAAAACGGTCATCCCACCACCATCACCGAGGCGATCGTCGCGGAAGATCATTTCGTGGTTCACCGAAACCCAACCGAGGCTCTGACCGGTTTGGTCGGGTGTAAAGCCGATGAAGTCGTGCCATTCTTTGGCGGGAGTAGGGCCAGCGGGGTTGCCGTAGGTGGCGGGGGCTTGTACCATATCTACCCCACCAATGAACAACACCTGCGCGCTAAGCGGGGAGGGGGGCATCACAAATTCCTCGGATACGTATCCGGCAGGAATTTCGATTTGCTCGTCGAATATCAACTGAGCGGAAAGCGTGCTACATAGCAGCAGCACTGCAAGAAAGCATAAAGTCTTTCGCATGGATTTGATTTTTAGAAAAGAGTAAGTTGATCTGTATTATTTACCGCTAAATTATCCTGGGAATGTTAAGTGCAGATAAATGAAAAATGACTTAAATATGAAATAGGATTCACCGGAGAGATGAAAAATTAATGTGGGCTTAATAAACGTTACGCTAGGTTAACGATACCTTCACTTTACCCTGATTTCTAATTCATGGCCTTGACAGGGTGAGCATTGTGTCCGTGACTCCAAAGAGGATTCGACTGAGCGTCATATACCTAAACCCCCCGATAGCCATACGAAAAAGCGCATCGAGCCATTGATGGGCTGGATCGCATCCCAGTGCTCCACCACCTGGCCGTTGACCACCCGCCAGGTATCTTTGATATTCAGGCCCATTTGCTCATCGCCGCGGTGCGCCTGCTTGACCGTTGCGTGGGAATGGAAGGTCACGTACTCCCCATCCACTAGAATGTGCTTGACGTCGTAGGCGTATTCGGGATAGCGCTTGGCAAATTTTCCGACAAAGTCCACCAGCCCGGCGATGCCATCGGGGATATTGCGATTGTGCTGAACGTAGGGATTATCGCCATACTTTTCCAGGATGTAGTCAAAGTCGTGGTTGTTCATCAGGTGCTGGACGAAATCGACGATGACGGTGGCGTTTTGCACTTCTTGATCCGACCAGTTGGCCTTTTTGAGGGCATCAAAATCAATGATTGGGGTATCCATGTGGGTATTTTTTTGAAGGTGAGTGGAAGCGGTCGTAGTCGTACTGGAGACGGTGGCTCCGACGATCACCAAGCCGACGAGGAGGAACCGTAGGTTGCGGAGGTTCGCCAAGCCGGCAAGGATGGAGAAAGGCCATTTTATCATGAGGCTGCTTTTTTGTGGTTAAAATTACTCGCTTGCAAAAAACAAGCATTACAAAGATACGCACTAACTTGTAAAAAGCAAGTGAGCAACAAAATTGTTTCTGACTGACGAGGAGGGTGGGCGGACTAGCTTCATTTTCCTGAAAAATTCAAAATACTATTTCCCCAAGTCCCATTTTAATTATCGGGAATTGGGTTGGCAGCGCTGAAAACCAAATAAAATAGAAGAAAATATTACCCGAAGCATTAGCAATTAACACCAAATTAGCTATCTTAGAGTAAAACTAACACTAAGCACCGTCTTCCCCGCCTCGGGAAATGGGCATGAAGACCAGCGTATCCCAACCGAATTTCCGTACGAGAAACAGTCCCAGCTAAATCGCTCAACCGATTTGATACTACTTACCCCTAGCAATGGTTCCGATCATTGGCTATCAGGCTATGGCGCCAACCGGCCGGTGGGTCGCAAACAACAAGCACTAAATCCAACATTTTAAATAATAACGACAGATGAAATTAGCCTTAAACCCTCCTTTTATTCACCAAGCACCGGGCGGTTTGCAACGCCGGATTTTGATGTGGGGAATACTCCTCACACTCTTGATTCCGGGTCGGAGCCACGCCCAAGTACAGACGGCCGACATTACTTTTTGTGTCGACCTCGCCTGCCTCCAATCCGTTACTGCCCCCAGTGTATTTGGGACCTTCAACGGCTGGAACGCCGGAGCCAATCCCATCACCGATCCCGATGGCGATAATATCTACTGTGCCACTGTGGCCATGCCCGTGGGCGATCAAGAGTACTTGTTTTTTACCCAGGAAGAAGACCGCGAAAACATGACCCCCGGTGACCCTTGTACCGTCACCAACTTTGGCTTTACCAACCGGGTGATTACGGTCGTAGCGGGTGTTGCTCAGACCGTCACCTTTGGCTGGGAAACCTGTGACCCCACTTGTGGCACGCCCCCCGTGACCACCGACATCACCCTCTGCGTCGACCTCGCCTGTCAGCAATCGGTGACGGCCCCCAGCGTCCTAGGAACCTTTAACGGTTGGAACGCAGCGGCCAACCCCGTCTCCGATCCCGATGGCGATGGCGTCTTCTGTGCCACCGTCGCCTTACTCGCCGGCGATCAGGAATACAAGTTTTTCTTCCAGGAAGAAGGCCAGGAAGACCTCACCCCCGGCGACCCCTGTACCGTCACCAATTTTGGTTTTACCAACCGGGTGATTACCGTCGTCCAGGGCGTAGCCCAAACCGCCACCTTTGGCTGGGAGGTCTGCGATCCCAACTGCATTCCTCCCCTCCCCCCACCGGACCTACCCATCACCTTTGAAGACCAAGCCAACATCGACTACAACTTGGTCGACTTCGCCGGAGCCTGTTCGACCATTGGCACGGATCCCGTAGATCCCAGCAACATCGCCGTATCGGTGATCAAAAAAACCAATGCCGCCGTTTTCGCCGGAACGGTCGTGGGAGATGCCGGCCTCGCCAACCCCAGTCCAAACGCGGCGTGCGCGCGCGACAAGGTAAGCTGGGACCGGCAAACCTCAAA
>CALCCH010000271.1 GCA_937899855.1 uncultured Saprospirales bacterium
AAAGCTCCGCGGCTATCTCGCTCGCTACGACGTCATCATTCTCAGCGGTGGGGTTTCGAAGGGCAAGTACGATTACCTGCCCCGAATTTTAGGCGAGCTGCAAGTGGAAAAGCTGTTTCACCGGATCAAGCAACGCCCCGGTAAACCCTTCTGGTTTGGACGGCTGGGGGATTCCTGCACCATTTTTGCCCTTCCGGGCAATCCCGTTTCTTCCTTCCTCTGCATGCAGCGTTACTTTCGCCCCTGGCTGGAATGGAGTCAGGGAGGCGCGCTAAGTCCCGTGCCCCGTGCCGTCCTTCAGGAGGAGGTATACTTCAAACCGGACCTGACTTATTTTCTGGAGGTCAGCACCAGCTACGACGAACAAGGGAGGATACTGGCCCAGCCCCAACGGGGCAACGGTTCGGGGGACCTGGCCAATCTCGTGGATGCGGATGCCTTTATCGAATTGCCCCGGGGTAGGAATGTGTACGCCGCCGGCGAAGTTTTTCCCATTTACTTCTACCGCTAAGCCACCCCAGCGTATTTGGCGGGATCGCTCTCAAAGCTGTACTTACAACCGTCGCAGCAGAAATAACCCCGTTCGCCTTCGTACTCCCGGACGTGCGTGGCCGTGCTTTTTTGGATGGGCACCTTGCAGACGGGGTTGAGGTAGTAGTCCTCATTGGGCATGCTCCATTCCGCCGGCTCCTCGGTGGCCGGATTATCGCTTACTTTTTCTTGACGGAACACCTGAACGATCTGCGCCAAAATACTCACCGCTACTTCCTCGGCCAACTTGGCCCCCAGATCCAAGCCCGCGGGCGTCTTGATGCGTTTGAGCTGATCCATGGTAATGTCCCGTTTGCGCAGCTCGGAAAATAGGGCCTGTGCCTTCTTGCGGCTGGAGACGAAGGCCAGGTAATCGGGCTGCAACTGGATGGCGCGGAGCAGGGCCTCCAAATCGCCCTCGCCCTGGGTACAAACCACCACGAAGCTTTCGCGGTGCAGCTCGGTTGCCTCAAACTGGGACAGGGTATGACAGTGATCGGCCTCGGGGTAAACCAATTGATCGACGGTGTGCATCACCACTTCCAGACGATAGTCCATGGCCTTGGCCAGACGCGCCAGGGCGCGGCCGATGTGGGAGGTTCCGAAGATGAGGATTTGGGGTTTGGGATGAACGGGTTCGATGTAGACCTCCACCTCGCCCCCGCTTTGACAGGTCATGTGGTAATGCTTGGAGTGGCTGAAGCCCTCCTGTCGTTCCTCCGGGCTGATGGCCACCAATCGGCTTTTGCGATCGCGGAGGGCCAGGAGGGCTTCCTTGAGGACGATGCCCCGGGTACAGCCCCCACCAATCCAACCGTGGATTTGCCCATCGGGCGTGATGATGGCCTTATCGCCGGGTTTGCCCGAGGAGGGCTGGCGGCGTCCTACGATGATGGCCGTGGCGTAGGGGGTCTTGGATTCGCGCAGGGCGATGATTTTATCGAGGTATTTGTTACGCATCCGCTAAGATATTTTCGAGGGCCAGCAAACTGGCAAAGTTATGGGCCGAACCAAAATGTTGAACGGCGGGCAGCGCGGCTTTCATCCCGCGCTGGATCGGCTGGTAGCCACTCATTCCCTTGAGGGGATTGAGCCAGATCAGTTTTTTAGAACGCAATTTTATTTTTTCCATGGCCTCGGCCAGTACTTGTGGTTCACCCGTATCCAAGCCGTCGCTGAGGACGATGGTGAGGGTTTTGCCATTCAGGAAGCGCTTGGCGTATTGTTCGTTAAACGTCCGCAAGCATTCCCCAATCTTGGTCCCACTCGACCAGTGGGTGACGTACTGCGAAACCAAGTGGAGCGACCATTCCCGGTCCTTGGCCAGCAGGTAATCCGTAATCCGCATCAATTTGGTGCTGAAGGCAAAGGCTTCCACCTGGGCAAAGTGGTGACGGAGGGCCCAAAGGAATTTGAGCAGGTAAAAAGAGTACTTGTCCATCGAGCCGCTGATGTCGAGTAGGATCAACAGGCGGAACTTTTCCCGCTTGGGCGCGGTGTGTGCCAGATCGAGGATCATGCCTCCGCGCTGTAGGTTGCGGCGAATCGACTGGGCGATGTCCACCCTCCCCCGTTTGGCCTTGCGGCGGCGACGCTTGAGCCGCAGGCTCATTTCGCGAATCAGTTTTTCCGACAGCTCGTCCAATAGCTGACTATCGGGCAAGCTCAGTTTGCGGAAATCGGTATGCTTGATTTGTTCGCGGCGGCTGGCTCCCGTGGCCGTCTTGGCCCCTTCGCTTTGCCGGCCTTCGTCGGTCTTCCCCCGCCCCAGCATCACGGCCGTTTGCTGTCCTTTCTTGACCACCGTTTTTTTATTGCGGTAGGTCCGTTTGTCGCTGACGGCAGAACCCCGCTGCCGCCAAAAGCGACGGTAGAGGGTGGAAAAGGATTCACGCTCGGCGGGGTCCTGGACCATGAGGGCGGTCAGAGCGTGTTCGAAAATATCACGGTCGAGCCAAAGGTCGGCCAGGGCGGCCGCGACGGTATCCTTGCTCCCCTGAATGCCCACGCTAAAGCCCGCCCGACGTGCTTGTTGGACAAAGCCCACCAGGGCCTCCGAAAAGGAAGGGTAATCGGTGTAGTGCCGCACGGGGAGTCGCGCTTAAAGTTCGTGGTTGGGTTTGCCTTTTTCCACCAACATGGCGGCAATCCGGGCCCGTACGCCTTCCGTATCGACTTCCTGGCTGCGATCGCCGGGGACGTTAACGGTCTTGTAATGGGCCAAACTTTGGGCGGCTTCCCGTTGACGGGCCGCTTCCATTTCGCGGTATTCTTCTAGTAATGACATGGTTTTTAATTTTTACGGAACATTTTCACTAAAAATGGCCTCGGCAACGACCTGCCGATCGGATTCGGATTTGAGCAGACAGGCGAGGCTTTTGTACATGGCCGCCTCATCGTTGGGAAAGAGGGCAATGCCCCGCGCCCAGTCGATGGTTTCGGCGATGCCGGGTAATTTGTCGAGTTGTAGCTTGCGAATGCGTTGGACGTAAGTGGCGATTTGTTCCGCCAGTTGACGCTCCAAATTCGGGAGGTGCTTTTTGATGATCTTCAGCTCTTTCTCCATCGAGGGATAGTCGACCCAGTGGTAGAGACAGCGGCGCTTGAGGGCATCGCTCAACTCGCGGGTGCGATTGGAGGTCAGCACCACGATGGGTTTTTGCTGCGCCCGGATGGTGCCCAATTCGGGGATACTGATTTGAAAATCGGACAAGACTTCGAGGAGGAAAGCTTCGAATTCCTCGTCGGCCCGGTCGATCTCGTCGATGAGCAGGACTTGAGTTTTGGTGGAGGAAATGGCGCGCAGCAGGGGCCGGCGCAAGAGGTATTCCTCTCCAAAGATCAGGCGTTCCTTTTCACTGGCCGATTTGTCGCCCCCTTCGTGGATCTTGATGGCCAGCAACTGCTTTTGGTAGTTCCACTCGTAAATGGCATTGTTTACGTCGAGGCCTTCGTAGCACTGCAAACGGATCAGCTCGCAATTCAGGAGGTCGGACAGGAGGTAGGCGATTTGGGTTTTTCCCACACCGGGATTCCCCTCCAAAAGGAGGGGCTTTTCCAGTTTCATCATCAGGTAGAGGACCGTTGCCAGATCCTCCTCGATGACGTAACCCAGCTCGTCAATGAGGGGAATAAAATCCCGGGGATGATCGACCATAGCGGGGAGCTTACTTTTTGAGACCAAAGAGTGCTAAAATACTGTTTAAGACACTTTTGAGTACGGTACCGATGAGCGAGAAGGCGTTGAGCGAATTGTCCACCGGCGGGGGCGGTGCCTGGGGGGCGGCCTTGGACTTGGTAGGGGCCGTGGCGGTAGCCGCTACCGTCCCTACCTCCGCCTCCACTGCTTCCAGCGTGCTTTCCGCTGCTCCAGCGGCCGGCTCCGCTACCGCAGGTGCAGCCTCCGGTGGATTCTCCGCATTGAGCTTGTTCTGGAAATTCTTGACAAACTGGTTGAGCAATTGGTCGGAAACGTCATTGATCAGCCGCGATCCAAACTGGGCCAGCATGCCGACGATGGTGATGTCCATGCTAAAATTGACGTGGGTCTTTCCATCTCGCTCCGACAGCAGACCGTTCATAATCATATCCGCACTGCCCTTGCCCTTACTGTCCAAGCCACGCCCCTTCAGTACCATCTTGCGACTGTCGACATCCAATTCGACAATCTTAATATCGCCCGCGTAAGCCGCCTTGATCGGTCCAAAACGGGTCACCACCTCTCCCTTGTAGTTGTGCTCGTCGATCTTTTCGGTGATGCTCGCCCCCGGTACACAACCAACGATGTCCTCCGGATCCGCCAGGCTTTTCCACACGATGTCGATGGATTGATCGATGTCGAATTCTTTTTTGATTAAGGTATTCATACCAATGAGTTTAAAGCCCCGAATTGAATTCGGGGCGTGAGGTTTCGATTATTTGAAGTAGCCGACGGCCTTGAGCTCGCGGTACAATTTGAAAGAGGTGACCGGAATTTCCAGGTGTTTGATTCCCAAGTGCGCTACGGCATCGACAATGGCATTCACAATGGCCGGCGGTGCGCCCACCGTGGGCGACTCTCCGACCCCCTTGGCCCCAATCGGGTGGTGGGGCGAAGGCGTAATGGTATGCCCCGTTTCCCAATTGGGCGATTCCACCGCCGTTGGTACCAGGTAATCCATGAAAGTTCCGTTGAGGAAGTTGCCCGCCTTGTCGTAGATCAACTCTTCGTACATGGCCGGGGCGATGCCCTGGGTCAGTCCACCGTGCACCTGTCCCTGGACGATCATCGGATTGATGATGTGGCCACAGTCGTCGATGGCGACAAAACGACGCACCTTGATGTCGCAGGTCTCGGGATCGATATCGACCACGCAGATGTAAGCGCCCGAGGGGAAGGTCAAATTCGGGGGATCGTAGTAGTGGGTCGCTTCAAAACCTGCCTCCATGCCTTCGGGGTGGTTGGTGTAGGCGGCAAAAACGATTTCCTGGATGGTCTTCGCTTTTTCGGGGGCCCCTTTGACAAAGAATTTGCCGGTTTCCCATTCGATGTCTTCCTCGGAGACATCCATCAGGTAGGCCGCATTCTTTTTGGCCTTGGCCCGCAGCTTGCGGGCCGCCATGGCCGCCGCCGCCCCAGCCGTAGGCGTACTGCGACTGGCGTAAGTCCCCAAGCCGTAGGGCGCCGTATCGGTATCGCCCTCCTCAATCTGTACGTTTTCCATCGGAATGCCCAACTCTTCGGCCACGATCTGGGCGTAGGTCGTCTCGTGACCCTGGCCCTGCGATTTGGTTCCGAAGCGGGCGATGGCTTTGCCCGTGGGGTGTACTCGAAGCTCCGCCGAGTCGAACATCTTGACGCCCAGGACGTCAAAATCCTTGGAAGGCCCCGCCCCCACCACTTCGGTAAAGGTGGAAATCCCGATGCCCATCAGTTTGCCTTGGGCACGCAGGCGTTTTTGCTCCTCCCGCAGTTCCTGATACCCCACGGCATCCATGGCCTTTTGCAAGCCCGCGTGGTAGTCGCCACTGTCGTAGGACCAGCCCGTCGGAGAGGCCCAGGGGAAGTCTTCTTTTTTGATATAGTTTTCCATCCGCTACTGAGCGGGATCTTTGCCCACCTTTTTGGCAAACTTATCGTTGATACGCTCGATGGCGTGGACGGCCTCCGTCACGCGGAAGGAGCAGCGGTAGGCCACGCCTCCGGGAGGCTTGTTGGTGTATACTGCATCGGCTTCCATGTAGGCGGCGCCGTAATCGTAGGAGCCCGTGCCGATGGAAAACAGACCGGTGGGGAACTTAGAGGGGTTGGCGCTGGCGTCGGTGTAGCCGTGGTCGGCCAGTACTTTGAAGCGGGTCGCCAAAATTTTTCCCTCCTTGGTACCCGCCATTTCGGCGGTGATGTGGTAATCGCGGGCGAAGGAATCGGCCTGGAGATTTTCGGAGCGGTCCTCAATCCACTTGATCGGGGCGCCGGTCAGGAAGGAAACAGCAATCGCGATGACGTAGCCGGGGTACACCGGTACCTTGCCCCCAAAACCACCCCCGATATCGGGCGAAATGACCCGAATCTTCTCCTCGGTCAGACCGACGTGACCCGCCACCAGGGCGATGACCGTCCGGATGGCGTGGGGCGCTTGGGTGGTCATGTACATCGTCAGGTGGTTCTCCACCTTATTGTAGGAAGCTACGCAGCCACAGGTTTCGATCGAGGCGACGTGGATCCGCGGAATGTGCATTTGCTGACTGATGGTGACCTCGGCATTGTCGAAGATGGCGTCGGTTTTTTCCTTATCGCCCACCTCCCAGTGCCAGATGTGGTTGTCGGTTTTGCCTTCCTTATCGTCACGCAGGACCGGCGCCTCGGGAGCGAGCGATTCGAAGGGATCGATGATCGGAGTCATGGGTTCGTAGTCCACCCGCACGGCTTCCTTCCCATCGCGGGCGATGTAGCGATCGGTGGCGATGACGGCGGCCACTTCCTGCGACTGGTACATCACCGTATCGGTGGGCAGTACCATTTGGGTATCCGACATGAGGGTCGGCATCCAGTGGAGGTTGTACTTTTCGAGGTCCTTACCGGTCACCACGGCGATGACGCCGGGAATTTCGAGGGCCTTGGAAGCGTCGATATTTTTGATTTTGGCGTAGGCGTAGGGCGAGCGGACGATGTCCATGTGCAACATACCGGGCAGCTTGACGTCATCGACGTAGGTGCCTTTTCCCTGGATGAAACGGGCGTCTTCCTTTCTCTTTTTGGAATGCCCCATGCCACCGATGGCCTTGCTGGTTTTACATTGAATCATGTGTGTACAATTTCGTGCATTAAAAAAAGAGGAGGTTTAAACAAATTCGGGTTCGGTGGAAGGCAGCTCCTTGTTCTGCATCTTGGCCGAAGCCCACTGAATGGCTTTGACGATATTGTTGTATCCCGTACAGCGGCAGAGGTTCCCCGAGATGCCCCAGCGAATTTCTTCCTCGGTGGGATTGGGATTTTTCTCCAACAACTCCACCGCCCGTAGCATGACCCCGGGGGTGCAGAAGCCACAGTGCAGGGCGTGGTTGAGGTGAAAACCTTCCTGAATGGGGTGCAGGCCCTCGGTCGTAGCCAGGCCTTCTACCGTGATGATCTCCGCACCGTTGGCCTGTACAGCCAGCAGGGTACAGGATTTGGCGGAGCGGCCGTTGACCAAAATGGTACAGGCCCCACAGCTCGAGGTATCGCAACCGATGTGGGTACCGGTCATCGAAAGGGTTTCGCGAATGACGTGAACCAAGAGTGTTCTCGGCTCCACTTGGACGGTGTGTTCCGTCCCGTTGACTGTTAATGTGATCTCCATTGGTTGATTATTTCTTGGCTCTTGAAATGGCTTGGTGCAGCATGCGTTTGGTAATGACTTTGACGAGGTGGCGCTTGTAGTCTTCGTCGCCCCGCAGATCGGCGGAGGGGTTGCAGTCTTCGGAGGCCATTTGGGCGGCTTGTTCGATGACTTCAGCCGTGAGTTGGCTCCCGACCAGAACGGCCTCGGAGCGGCTGGCGCGCATGGGGAGGGGATTGACGTTGGTCAGTCCGATTCCCGCCCGCAGACACTGGCCTTGCTCATCGAGTTGGACCATGACGGCGACCCCGGCCGTGGCGTAGTCACCGGCTTTGCGCTCGGCTTTGTGGTAAGCCGTCCCGTAGCGGCCATTGGCGGCGGGGAGGCGAATTTCGGTCAGCACTTCACCGTGTTGAACGGCGGTGGTGTAAAATCCGTAGAAGAAGTCGTCGATCGGGACGATTCGTTTGCCATCCTGACTGGCGATTTCAACTTCGGCCCCCAGGGCAATCATCACGGCGGGGTGGTCGTTGGCGGCATCTCCGTGGGCGAGGTTACCCCCGATGGTTCCAAAATTGCGCACCTGAGGATCGGCAATCAACTTGGTAGCATCTCCAAAGATGTGGTATTTTTCTCGCACCACGGCCGCGTCTTCCATCTCCACTTCCCGAGTCATTGCCCCGATTTTCAGGTAGCCGTCCTCTTCCCGGACGTAAGACAAACCCGGAATATCCTTCAGGTCAATCAGATGGGTAGGCGCCGCAAAACGCAGCTTCATCATGGGAATCAGACTGTGGCCCCCCGCTAAAATTTTGGCATCATCTCCGTACTCGTGAAGCAAGGAGATCGCTTCGGAGAGGGACGTTGGGGCGGAGTAAACAAAATTTTCGGCAATCATAGTTGAGAGTTAAGTGGCTGAATTATTTTTCGTTTGGTCAATCGTCGGTAGAAATAGAGAAAACTGCCGTTGACCCAAACCCCAAAGAACAGGATGGCGACGGCAGCATAGTAAAGCTCCTCAGAAGGGTAAAACAGCTGACTGATGAGCAGCAACAATACCCCCAAACTGGCAATCGCCGTAGCGATCCAGGTCCGAGTACCTCGAAAGTTGAGACGGATCCCCAGGACGACGATGAGGGCAATGCCGAGGAGCAGATAGGCCGAGCTCGCGTGTGCGTTGGGGTAAAGCATTTTACCACTACAGAGGGACATGGCGCCCGAGTAGGCCATGATACAAAAGGGACACTTGGGAAGAACGGCGACGAGGATGGCGGGCAGGTACGAATAGAAACCGGCGTGCTTGTGGGAAGCACGACAAGACATTCCAGTTCCACAGGGTTTCGCTCTATTCATTTCGCCCAATCAAAGATGAGGGCCGCTAGAGGGAGTATCAACCGTATTTTAGCATCGGAAAAGTGGTTTTTTTTGACCTAAGTACCGGTGAATTGGCAGCTACGCAAACGCAATGATCTTTTACTTCAACTGCGTAGACGCATTTTTAATTTCAATAAAACCAATGATACCTAAAAATATACGCCCTTTCGGCCTTGGCCTAATATATAATTTGGAAACCACTAATGGACCTTTTCGTTGGTCAGAATGATGATATTAGATTAATTTGGAATAAGTCTAAATCCAAATCTAAATAAGCTAGCGGCGGACGGTGAGCGATCGGTACTCTTCGGGGGTATTGACGTTGAGCATAAAAGAATGGTCTTCCACTTCGATTTCGCGAACGGAGGCATTGATGAGGACCTTGCGCAGACAGGAGTAGCCCCGCGTCAGAAACTGTGACAAAACCGAGTAGGCTTTGGGCTCCCAGAGGGTCATGAGGGGTTCGGGAAAACGGGTGTCCGGGTTGTGGAAGCAGGTCGCCACCCGGTAGGTCTCTCTTTGTTCCAGTAGTAGGCGTAGGTGTCTTTGTTGGAGCAGGGGCTGATCACAGGCGACCACCAGCCAGGCGGCATTGGGATCACGTTGGAAAGCGGTGAGGAGCCCACCGAAGGGGCCCAGGCCCAGGAAGCGGTCTTCGAGGAGGGGGTATTGGCTTTCCACTTGGGTACCGGGTGCTACGGAGAGGTAGGTTTCCTCGGTCAGTTCGCTGAGCAGGTCGGCCATGTGTTCGCGTTGGGCTTTGCCGTGGTAGGAGATGGCGCCTTTGTCGCGCCCCATGCGTTGGCTTTTGCCACCGGCCAGTACGAGTCCTTTGATGGGAGCGGGGCGCACGGCCTGTTGCAAAAAATCGGCGAGGGCGGCGGGGTCGTGGAGGGGAAAGAGGGGCAGGTCGGCCCAGTGGGGGATGGCCTCCCGAAGAAAATCGTAAACCTCTTCGTCGTCTTGGACGAAGGCAATGACCTCGCCCAAGCGATCCAACTTGCGTCGTAGCGATTCCTTTTTGGCGGAACTGAGCAGGACGACCTGCTGGCGGGCCACAAAGTGGTTGCCGTTGATGAGCATAAAATCGGTCTCGCTGAGTAGGGGCCGGTAGAGGTGGGTGTGTTGGTCGCCGTGGAGGTTGACTTGCCGAAAGGCAATCTTGTCGATGGCGATGGAGGTTGGGCTTTTCGGGGGCAACGGCCTGGTGCTTGGCGTCGACGTATCCGATGCGCGTGGAAGGGCCAAGGTGCTGCTGGATGCCGTCCACCAACTGTTCAATTTTTCCACAGGGAGCCCCCAGTAGGGCAAATTCGTAACGGTGGTACTGACCACCCTGGGGCTTGGTGAGTAGGGCGTGTTTTTGATGACCGGAAGTCTGCATTTTCTCCATTGATTTTACTTGATTGGCTGGAGCCAAGATACGTAGATTACCCATTTGCAACAAATGAAGTAGCAAAAGGATGAAATCCCATTTTTAATCTTAACTTAAAACCCCATCGGCCCGGGACTGGACGGGAAGCCCTACCTTGGCGGGAATGGAAATAAATAGACATGGGCAAATGAGCCGAGGAATACCGTACGCTGCATGAAGACACAATTCAATAACCTATGGCTGGTCATGCTGCAGCCCTCATTACTTGGTGGCCAGCAACCACTGACCGAAGTACAGATCCGGGAAGATTTCGAGGTTCTAAAAAATGTTCTGGTAAAAGGACATCCAGCCCTCTACGAATATACGTCCAGATCGGAATGGGACAGCCTCTTTGCAAACTTTGCGGCGGAAAAAGTGAGGACCCTCAAAACCGACCGGGATTTGTACCGCGCCCTTATCCAGCTCACCGATCGCGTCCGGGACGGGCACCTGATCGTGATGCGGCCCCGGCTCGATTCCATCC
>CALCCH010000272.1 GCA_937899855.1 uncultured Saprospirales bacterium
CGAGGCAGGAGGTACAAGCACCTCTGACTTCAGGGCGTAGGCGGGTACGGGTAGATGGGTGGTGAGTGCGGCAAGCGGATTCAAATCCACCGGTGGGATTGGCGCCGGAGCCGCTTTCACGAGTTCTGGGGTCGTCGAGAACGCCCTTGCTTTTTTGGGTTCCCCTTCCGAGGTCCTCGCCTCCGTGTCTACACCGGAAGTGAGTTGCCGAGCAGAAGATGGGCTAAAGTTGGACTCGACCGTAGTAGTAGCAGTAATCGAATTATTGGCAATAGTAAGCTTACTGGTAATGATGTCAGTAGAGGTAGTAGTAGAGGTAGTGGTAGCTGGGGCTGCCGGACGGACCGGATCGACGGGAGTGCTCGCCTGCGGTGTGGCAACTGTTTGGCTTGCGTCGTTATTTGCTGGAATCATTGCCCCTGGAAGCTGCTCGGTCGCCAAAAGCGGTTTGTGGTCCCCGGCGGGAGACGATTCGAGCCGTTCTTCAACAGTCCAGTTTTGTAGGGAATTGTCGATGGCTCCTTGGGCCTCACGACCACCGTACCACCAATAAAAGGCAACCAAACCCGCCAGGACCAGCCCCGCGCTCCACCACCACAATTTTGGGCGGCGACGATCATTGTGAATGGGTAAATCCGTAGCGATGCTGTCCCACAAGTCCCCATCGGGAGTATTCCACTCCTCTTCCGGGTGGGTACCCTCGCTAAAACGGTTTCTCCATATGTCGTCAAATCTATCCATGATCCTGATTAAGTACTCGCTGATTTAATGAAATTCTTCTCTGCAAAAGGTTGCGCGCCTTCATCAACTGCGACTTGGAAGTACTGATGGAAATATTCAGTTCCGCCGCAATTTCCTTGTGCGAATAGCCATCGATGACGTACATGTTAAAAACGGTACGGTAGCCATAGGGCAGTCGCTGAATTTGGTCCAACATCTCGGCGAGCGTCATCTTGGAAAGCGCGTCGACCTCGGTGGTGGGGGTTTGTTCCGCCCCGGTGAGGTTTACCGAGTAAAGGGTGTTCTTGCGAATGTTGCCCAAACAGGCGTTGATGGCGATGCGTTTGGCCCAGGATTCGAAAACGCCTTTGGTTTGGTCGAATTGCTGGAGATTCCTAAAGATATTAATAAAAGTCTCCTGCAAATAATCTTGTGCCGTACTGCGATCTTTTGCGTAGCGCAAACAAACCAGGAATAAACTCTGCTTGTACTCCTGATACAGGCCCTTGTAGGCCTGCTGACTGCCTCGGAGGGCCGCCTCGATTAGTTTACAATTTTTGGTTTGCTTACTCAAAATCCGTTATCTTTTACTGGCAATATGCGAGGACTTGCAAATGGGTTGCCTGGGGTTAAAAAAAAGTTGAATTTCACATTGATTTTCGAGCACCAGACGGATTGGTGTAAGGAAAACCTGCGACCGGAGTAATTGTTTAGCGGATTTTGCCGCCTACGCGCCCAACAAAAAAAAGGTGATCCACCAAAACGGGATCACCTCATTGATATCATTTATTTAACCTTTGCAATTCGATTTAATCCGCCGCTCCACCTCCCCCCGGAATGGTGTAAAAGAGCACCTCATCGGGACAGCCATTATTGTAGGACACCGTAATCTCCACCACAATCGGTGCACCGGTAGAAACAAAAGGGAACACGGATTGATAGCCAGTCACACAACCCGCCGAACTGTTGAAATCGGTCCAGGTGGTCCCGTTGTCGGCTTTTAGGCAAATCTCCGCCACCGAGGCTTGACAGTCTTCCCCATTGAGCACGTCGACCGTCAAGGTACCCAAGGAGCCCTGTCCGATGGGGTCCTGAGAACCGATGGCCGAAAGCTCGCAACAATCGACCGGCTCCAGGGTAGTGCTGGTACAACCCTTGCAAACCGCGTCGAGCTCAAAGCTAAGATCGGGCTCAAAACTACAGGACCAAACCTCGGGACGAGCGTCGAGGATCGTGTTGTACACGGTACAGACCTCGTCTGGCGTCGAGCCAAAGATGGTGACGTTGAGATCGGGAATAAAGGTACAGCCAAAGGCATCCCCGTTGCTGATTAGGTAAGCGGAGTAGCTGTGGCCGGAGGGCAGCGCGAGCAGGGCATCGGTGGAGGTGGGTACCCGGTAGGGGCCGAAGGTATACGTGTTGCCCAACTCATCTCAGAAGTATAGGTCAAACCCGAGGTAATTGCCGGTGGCACAACAATCACCACAATCGGCGACGTCGTAGCTGAGGAGAAAATAGCACAATTCGGGATTGCCCTGGTTTTCCGAATTGCCCTGACAAGCGGCTAGCAACAGGGGGAGGAGCAGTAGGCTTAAAAAGCGGAAGTAGTTAATTTTCATGGTTTGTATTTTTAGCGTTACTGAAATAATGATTGGGAGAAGGTGGGACAAAAAAGCGTTCTTCGGGGCAGGGAAAGGTAACCTCCGGTCTGGAATTAATTTTTAATTTTCCTATTTTCACCCCTCAAAATCGAGCTTATGGACCTCAGCAATATCGATACCATCCTCTTTGACTTGGGTGGCGTACTCATCGACTGGAACCCCCGCTACGTGTTCCGCCAAATCTACGATACCGAAGAAGAGGTGGAGCATTTCCTGGCCCACATCTGTACCCCGGAGTGGAACGAGCAACAGGACGCCGGCCGCTCCCTCGCCGAAGCCACCACCAGCCTGATTCTTCAGTATCCCGCCTACGCCGACCCCATCCGCGCCTATTACAGCCGCTGGTCCGAGATGCTGGGGGGGCCGATCGAAGGCACGGTAGCCCTGCTCGATCAACTGAAGCGCGAAGAGCGCTACCAACTCTACGCCCTCACCAATTGGTCGGCCGAGACCTTCCCCATCGCCCAAGAACGCTACGCCTTTTTGCAGTGGGTTGCGGGGATTCTGGTGTCGGGGGTGGAATAGATGAAAAAACCCCAGCCCGAAATCTACCACCTGGCCCTGGAACGCTTTGGCCTCGTAGCCGACCGCACCTTGTTCGTCGATGACAGCTTGCGCAATGTAGAAGGTGCCCGCGCCGTGGGCATCCCGGCTTATCATTTCCAGGGCCCCGCAGCGCTACGCGAAGTGCTGGGCTACTGATGGGAAGGCCCCTTGCCTTTATTGGTCCAAATGCCTATATTTGAGCTCCGCTTCTGTTTAATTTTTTCATTCCGCTTGTTTATCACATTTCCTTTTACTCACTTTTCCAAAGTGAGGGAGTGTCCCAATTGAACCCTCCCGATACCACGCTTTGGTCAAATTTTTTCAAGCATGAAAAAGTTAAAACTCTTTTTATGCCTACTACTGAGCTTGGTAGGCATCCAATCCGTGTGGGGGCAATGCCCCATCGAGGGGCCCGATGACTTTGTACTCGGCCAAACGACCATGTTTTCTACCCTTACCGCACCGGGAGTGGGCCATTTTTGGTCGGCTACCGGAAACATTAAAATCGAATCGGGGTCCAGCAATTCCGAAGTCACGGTGTCCGGAAGCTGCCTCGGTACTGGGCGACTTTGCGTCACCTCCTTCGTCGAAGGCTTCGATCCTTGTTGCAATTGTATCGACGTCACGGTGACCGATGGCCAAGACGACATCGACTGTTCCATCACCGGTCCCTCCACCTTCCGCAGCGACCAGACGGCCAGCTACTTTACCGCCGCCGGCGTGGGGCTCGGCCATTTCTGGTCGACCAGCGGCGTCGTCAAAATCGACGTTGGGGGCAATGGCTCGGGCATCACCATCTCCGCAACGGGTTCGGGGAGCGGGCGCGTTTGCGTGACCTCCTACGCCGAGGGGGAGGAGCCCTGCTGCAACTGCATCAACGTAACCGTTACCGATCCCCCCCCACCCTGTATCATCCCCAATTTCGTCAGCGTGTTTCAGGACGACTCCCAGAGCGGCGGCTGCCCCGGTACGACCTTCAACTACGACGCCTTCTTGAGCCCCTCCAACGCCACTACGGGAATTGGGTCCTTCTTCTGGGAGGCCGGCACCGGGCTGATTGCTGGTCAAAACATCTTTTTTACCAAGACCACTACCAACCCGACCGTTAACATTCCCAATATGCCCGAAGGCAACGTCTGGGTACGGGTCACCTTTACCTCTCCCTGCGATGGCTCCACCTACGATAGCGAAACCATCGCCACTTACCGTTCCGATTGCCCCGGCTTCACCGGTGGCCAGCCCGATCGGTTGCTGGACAACGATTCGGCCAACAAGGTACGGGTCAAAGTCCACCCCAATCCCTTCCGCGACCAGCTGACCTTCGAAGTGGCTAGTGCCGAAGCACAGGAGGTACAGCTCGACTTGTACGACAGCCAAGGAAAGCTGCTGCTATCGCGTCGGCTCGACCTGGCAGCGGGTGCACAGCACTTACAAATAGAGGACTTGCCCCGGTTGGCGAAAGGGCTGTTGTACTACCGACTCCACGGCGCGGGGCGTACGCTGAGCAATGGAGAATTGATCCATTTGGAGTAGCCCGTAAATCTCGAGCCGCTTCTTCCGGCGGGTGGAATCGGCCTCGCTGCCCCAACGGAGCAGCCCTCTACGATGGGGGCTGCTCTTTGTCTTTCTCACCCGCAGCCCTTGGCTCTTGCCTTTTCAGCCGAACAAATAAAGCCCCGGGCTGTTATCCAAAAGGCAATACAAACGCTATTAAAAATACCTCAACTATGTTTGGATTATTCAAGAAAGATCCGGTCAAAAAACTGGAAAAGGAGTATTCACAATTGATGGAAAAAGCCATGGCTGTCCAACGGTCGGGTGACCTCAAACACTACGCCCGGCTCATCGAAGAAGCCGAGGCCATTCAAGAGAAAATTACCGCGCTTAAAGAAAAATCATAATGGCCCACAACTACCTCATCGCCGGTGGGAGCTCCGGCATTGGCAAGGCCATCGTCTTGCAACTCCTACAGGAAGGACATTCCGTACTGGTACTATCGCGCCAGCGGGGCGAATTGCCTTCGCATCCCGCTCTGACGCACGTGGCGATCGACCTGGCCACCGAGGAAGTCGACAAGAGCATTATTCCGGCGGAACTACACGGGCTGGCCTATTGCCCCGGCTCGATCAACCTACGCCCCTTTCGCTCGCTCAAAACCGATCAATTCGAACAGGACTTTCGCATCAACGTCCTCGGAGCCGTCAAGGTGCTCCAGGCTTGCCAACGGCCCCTCAAAAAGGCCGGCCATTCCAGCGTCGTTCTCTTCAGTACCGTAGCCGTCGTGCAGGGCATGCCCTTCCACGCCTCGGTAGCGGCCTCCAAGGGTGCCATCGAAGGCCTAGCCCGTTCGCTGGCCGCCGAGTGGTCGCCCCACACCCGCGTCAACTGTCTGGCCCCATCGCTCACCGATACGCCCCTAGCCGCCAACCTACTCTCTACTCCAGAAAAACGGGACAATTCCGCCCAACGCCACCCCCTCAAGCGGATCGGTACGGCCGAAGACATCGCTTCGCTGGCCTGCTTCTTACTCTCGGGTCCCGGCACTTGGATCAGTGGGCAAATTATTGGTATCGATGGGGGGATGAGCCGCATTCGGACCTAATACTAGAAGCCATTTCAAAATGTTTTTGCCGGCGAGGGAGTGGTCATTTACGCCCCTGCCGTAGCCCAAATCGACGCCGGAGATTCACGCCAGTAAAGTATATTTTTGAGATGGCTTCTACACACTACGATTCACACAACAAGTAATTTCCCAAGACGAAGGCCACAGCGTAACCTTACGCTGTGGCCTACCTTGTGAAGACACCACGCCAAAGCTGGGTGGGCCTCCATGACCTAGTATTTTCCCTACTGTTTGATCACCTTACGCACCACCTGCTTGCCCCCTTTCGCCACCGAAAGTAGGTATACGCCCGCCTCCAGGTCAGAGACCGTCAGCCGGTGCTGCCACTGGCCCACTCCCGCCACGCGATCCTCAAGGATGGTCCGTCCGTCGACGCGGTAGAGCCGCAGGGTCAGTTTGGTGGAGGTAGGACTGTAAAAGTCGAGCAGCAACTCACTTTCAAACGGATTGGGCGTAATCGTCAAACGCTCCAGGCCGATGACTTCGGGGTGCTGCGTGATGATTACGGTAATGGCTTCGGAGAGGTACTCACAACCGCTGGGGTGACGCAGCTCCACCCGATAATCTCCACTGACCGTAGGAAGATAGGTAGGATCCGTCGCATCGGCGATGGGACTGCCGTCCAGCAACCACTGGTAAGCCTCAAAGTCTTCGGGAGCCGTGAGTTCCCCGGAGGGTCTTTCCTCCAGTTCGATGACGTCGAAGGCATCGCCCCGGGTGACGTGATAGATGCTGTTGTCGTTGAGTCCCGCAAGGTAAATTTCGCCATCCGCTCCCTGGCCAAAAGTCGTCCAGGCCCCGTTGGGGATACGCAGCAGGTTCTCGTTGGTCCAGCCCCCCTGGCCATCGGGTCGCAGCCCCCAGATATCACCGCTACAGTAATCGGCGTAGAGGTAAAAATCCTTGAGTTCGGGGTACACACAAGAACGGTAGACAAAGCCTCCGGTTACCGAACAGGGACCGTAAAATTCGTGCGCGTAAACCTGTACGGGTTCGACGTAGTTGGACGGATCGACGCAACCATTGTTGCCCACATTGGGATTATCGCGGTCGCCCTCCCGGCAACGCCAGCCGTAATTTTCGCCCCCCGTGCTGGCGGCGGGCTGGAAATTGATCTCTTCCTGACTCCACTGCCCCACGTCGGCGATCCACAGGTCCCCAGTTTCGGGATCAAAGCTAAACCGCCAGGGGTTCCGCAGGCCCAGGGACCAAATTTCGGGTAGGGTATCGGGCCGCCCTACAAAGGGATTGTCCGCGGGAATGGCGTAGGGGCCCGCATCGGGATCGATATCTATGCGCAACATTTTCCCGTGCAAACTGAGTGGATTTTGGGAGCGATTCCCCGGGTCATTGCTCTGGCCACCGTCGCCCATCCCAATGTAGAGGTAGCCATCCGGGCCAAATTCCAAGTCTCCCCCGTTGTGGTTGACGTAGGGTTGGGCAATATTGAGGACCGCGCTTTCGGTGTCGCTGATGCCCCGATCGGGATCGCTGGGATCGACGGAAAAACGCGAAATTTGCGTATCGCCAGCGTTGTCGATATAGTGGACGTAAAAGTAGCCGTTTTCGGCGTAATTGGGGTGAAAAGCCAGGCCCAGTAGGCCCTGCTCGCTCTGCCCACCGGTTTGGATTACGCGGGAGATGATGTCCATGAAGGTACGTGCCTCCCCGCTGGCACTGATGACTTTGATGACGCCGGGTCTTTCTACCGCAAAAATACGGTCGTCACCCGCTGAAGCAATGTCAACAACGTTGTTAAAGCCCTCCGCGAGGGGTTCGAGTTGGAGGTTTTGTGCGTGGCTGGAAAAAGCCAACAAGCCGAATAGGAATAGTAGGGAAATGGGTTTCATGCGCAATGATTGGTAGTTCGATAAAGCTACAAATTACTAAACTCCTACCAATAAATACGATTTCACCTCCCCTGCTGGACATTATCTGACAAAAATAGCCCCCCATTCGTCTCACGACTCCGCATCAATCCACAATCATCCTACGGATCCGGGTCTGGTCTTCGTAGCGCAATTCGTAGAAATACAGACCATCCGCTGCCAGTACGTCCCGACGGATGCGCCACTGCTGGGCACCGGCCCCAAACTGGTCACGCGTCTGGTAAACCAGGCGTCCCGTCAAGTCGTAAATCCGCAGTTCGGCCGATCCCGAGCGAGGCAGTACGAAGGGAATCCAGCTGTACTCGCCAAAGGGATTGGGCCGGTTTTGTCCCAGTTCAAAAGTCGCTACCGAAGCCGGAAGTAAGGCCGTACTGCGATCAAAACGCAGCGCAATGGGCCGCGCCCGATCTTCGCTGGTGAGCACTTCGTTGCGCGCCGCGGGGGCGGCCAATCCAAACGCTTCGGAAAGTGGAACACCTCCCCTCAGCACCTCAAAACGCAGCGTCAGCAACACTTCTTCGGGAGCGACATCCACCCCATCGGCGCGGGCGGCCTGGTCCCACCACACCAGGGGCAATCGCCCCGCATCCAGGAGGCGGGTACCCAACTGACGGTCCAGCGCGGGGCTGGCTTCCCAATCGCTAAGCGCCAAGCGGACCGGATCGAAATAAAATTCCGACTGCCAGGCCGCCAGACCGGCAAAATCGGCGCTGGTCAGATGCACTTCGAGGACGCTACCCGTTTGCAAGCTTTGCTCCGTAGTCCACAATTCCAGGGGCTCCCCGGCGCCAAAAAGCAAGGGATTGGCATTGCCACTGACGTCCCCCACCTTGATCGCCACGAAATCTTGATCCGTCATATCCATCGACAGGCCGTCGATCTGGATCGCCTCGGGATAGGGATCGGTAAAGGGATTCAGCGGATTGGGGAAGACGTGGGCGGCGGGGACAAAACGCCAGGATTCGCTGTTGGGGAAAGCGTCGATATCCAGCAGGATGATCCGCTGTATAATCACCAGATCACTGGGGCTCAGTTGTTGGTTGTTCGTCACGTCAGCCGCGATGATCTGGTAAGGAGAATCGAGGCTATCGAGGAAGAGGAGGTGCCGTTGAATCAGGACCAAATCGAGGATGGAGATTCCGTTGCGGGCCAGGGTATTTTTACTGGCGGTGAGGGTGTAATCGCCACCGGCGGGCAGGGGGCCAAAGGTGTAGTTGCCACCGGCCGGGGTCGTCTGGGGGCTAGCGCCAGTGCAGGACAGTTCTACGTCCACGACGGGCGTACCGTCCTCCATCGCCACCAGGCCCGAAATGCTAAAGTCCGCCAGGGGGAGGACCACACTTACCAAGGTGCAGAATTGGTCCATCCCACAGCTGTTGGAGGTCGTCATACAGACGGTATTATCCCCATCCAGGGCATAGACGTGGGTGGGATTCTCCGTCGTTGCCGAATTGCCATCCCCAAAATCCCAAAAGAAGGTAGCGCCCTCGATCGAGGTATTGTTGAAGCTGACGGTGGCATCGTTGGTCTGGTAGGTAAAACTGGCGAGCGGCGCTTGCCCCTGGTTGTCGATGGTGGCCGCAATACTGGCCGTACAGCCAAGGGCATCCATCGCCGTTACCGTGTAGCTACCAGCCGCCAGATTTTCAAAAAGGGTGTCGCCCTGGGGCCCATTGCCAATATCGTAGTCAAAACTTCCCGTCCCGTTGTCCGCCAAAACGCTCAGCGAGCCATTGGCTTCCAGACAAGTGGCGTCGGTCAAATTCACGACGTTGATGGTGGGTACGGGCGAGTCTCCGATGGTGGTCTCCACTACTACGGTACAACCCAAGCCATCGGTCACGGTGATAAAATAGTCGCCCGCCACCAGGTTGTTCAAGGTTGGACTGGTATTGGGGCCCGTCCCGATATCGTACTGAAAGGGATCGATTCCACCCGTGGCGGATACGGTGGTAAAGCCATTGGCCAGCCCACAGGTCGCGTCGAGCTGATCGACGATGGTGGCTTCGAGGCTACAGGGAAAGTCGACCTGGGCACAGTCCGCAAAGGGCGAGCTGTTTCCATCGGTATCCGTGGTGAGGGCCGTCAGATCCTCCAAACCATTGAGGAGGACTCCACCGGCGTAGGGCACCGTCAGTTCCCATTCCCCGGCGTCGATGGTGGCCGTTCCCAGATAGGTTTTTCCCTGACAAGGAGCGGTCGCGCAGCCCGTCGTATCGGAGACGAACACCTCAACCGTGCCCTCCTGAATCGTTGCGGTACCGCGAATGGTATCCACTACGGAAGTAGTAATGGTGGGAGCGGCCAAGCCGTCGTTGGCCCCACTGCCCTCCAACTGGATTCCCGCCACGCTGTTGCAAAATAGCTCGTTTTGCACAAAACTATTGGCCCGCGAGGTACCCTGTACGCGAATCCCCTGCTCGTTGCCCGCAATGAGGTTGCCCTCTCCCGCGCCACTTCCACCGACGACGTTGTTGTTGCTCGCCGTACGGATGAGGATGCCACAGTATTCGTTGCCCGCAATGATGCTACCGGAAAAGTCCGTCCCGATGGCATTGCCCTTGATCTCATTGCGCAGGGCATCGCTACGGACCACGATGCCACAACCATTCCAGGGGCCCGAATTGGGAGCACCGGGAAAAAAGTCCTGTTCCAGCCCGTTATTGTAGATGACGTTGCCCCGCCCGGGCGCTCCGATCCGGCAGTAGCTGGCCGATAGCAAATCGATGGCGTCGTCGGGAAAGTTGATGATTTGCAAACCGTAGACTTCACAAAAATCGGCGCGGATAAACAAGGCGTTGATCGGCACCTGCCACACGGGGATTTGTCCGTCGAGGATGATGCGGGGCCCGTTGCCCCCCAGCCCGGATTGGGTCGTACCATCGATGATGGTCCCGGGATCGGTCAGATCGGGCAGGGCCTCGTTGCTGGTTTGCCCCACAAAGATGGTGTGTGGCCCGGGGCCGGGGATACTGAAACGAATCAGGTTACCCCCCGCGGTACTGTTGGCACATTCGATGGCGGCGCGTAGCGAACCCGGCCCTTCGTCCAGGATATTGGTCACCACGATGCTGCCATCCGCTTGGGTACAGGCCGACACGCCGAGACTCACCTGGCATTCCGAAAATTCGGAGGTCTCCACGCCATCTTCCGCCAGGGCGGTTAGCCGTTCGCCCCCCTGTAATGCGATGCCGTTGGCGAAGGGAGGCGTCAGGGTCCAGTTGTCGTTGACGATGGTGGCGGTACCCAGATAGGTTCGTCCCTGACAGGGCGTTCCGAAGCAAGGCGTCAGGTCGTTGATGTAGATTTCTACCGAAGTACTGATTCCAAAAGCCGTACCGCTGATTTCGGTGGGGTTGGCCGTCAGGATGGTGGGGCGTTCGATGCCATTGTTGGCCCCATCGAGGAGTTCGATCCCCTTGATATCGTTACAGAAGAAGGCGTTGTGCTGGATCAGGCAGTTGTTGACCCCGTCGACTTGTACCCCAATGGGGTTGCCAGCGATTACGTTGGCCTGGCCGGGGTCGGGGCCGCCGATATTGCAGGAATTGGCATTGTCCCGAACGGAGATTCCACTCCATTCGTTGCCCAAGCCGGGATCGTTGCTGCCGTTGGTTCCGATCACATTGCCGAGGATTTGGCAGCCGATGGAATTACCCCGTACGACGATGCCGCTACCTTCCCAGGGGCCGCTGCCCACGGGAGCGTTGGGGAAAAAGTCCGTTTCCGAGCCATTGCTGTGGATGTAGTTGCCCGCGTTGGGCAGGCCGATGGCGACATTATCGGCATTGAGAACGTCGATGCCATCGTTGGGAAAATTGATGATTTCGAGGGCCAGGACCTGACAGTTGTCCCCTTCGATGCGGAGGGCGCTGATGGGAAAATCCCAGTTTTCAAAAGCGCCGTCGAGGATAATTTTGGGGCTGCGATCCCCATTGTCGCCAAAGCCGGGCTGGGTGGTTCCGTCGATGCTGGTCCCGGGATCGGTGAGGGGAGGGAGGGGCAGGTCGGTACTAAAGCCGACGCGAATTTTTCGGGCCGTGAGATTGGGAATGTGGAAGCGGATGCGATTGGGGCCGGCTGTACTATTGGCACAATCGATGGCTTCGCGTAGGCTCCCGGCGCCGTCGTCTTGGTCGGTGGTGCCACAGATGTCGCCATTGGCGTCGAAACAGTCGGTGGGAGATACGACAA
>CALCCH010000273.1 GCA_937899855.1 uncultured Saprospirales bacterium
CCCCCTTTTTTTTTTAATGATACGGCGACCACCGAGATCTACACTCTTTCCCTACCACGACGCTCTTCCGATCTGTATTTCACTGACCTGACCCGCTAGGGCCGCGATCTTATCCGAATACAAACCCGCGCAATTGAGTAGGAGTCGGGCGTGTACCTCGGCATGATCGGTCAGTACAATGGTCCGCTGGCCGCTGCGTTGAATATGGCGGACCGCATTTCCGAGCAAGCAGTCTACCCCGTCCGCCCGCAGCAGGTCGGCGTAGCGGGCGGCAACCCGTCGGTAATCGACGATACCCGCCTGCGGAACGCGGATGGCCGCCACGGCCCGAATGTGGGGTTCGATGTCGCGCACCGCCGCCGGCCCAATTTTGGCGATGCCCGTCAGACCGTTGGCCACCCCGCGTTGGTAGACTTGCTCCAAGTAGGGCAGCTCGGATTCCTGGGTGGCCACGATCAGTTTGCCACAGATGTCGTAGGGAATATCCTGGGCCTCACAAAAGGCCAGCAACTGGCGATAGCCCCGTTGGCAATTGCTGGCCTTGAGGCTGCCCGGCCGGTAATAAACTCCGGAGTGGATGACGCCGCTGTTGTGCCCCGACTGGTGCTGTGCCGGACGGGCTTCCTTGTCAATGAGGGCGATGCGGAGCGATGGGGCCAGGCGACGCAATTGTAAAGCCGTAGCCAGTCCCACGATCCCCGCTCCGACGATGGCTAGATCTACGCGAAGTGGAGGCATGTAGGGCGCTTAGTTTGCCCCGAAAGGTACAACCAATTTGTGAGTCCATTCCAAATCGCGATCCAGTAGGGTGTAAAAACTTTCGACGTAGTGGGCCAATTCCTTACGAGTGGTCCGGTTCAGCCCGGCTTGGCCCTTGATGAGGGCGAGCACCTGTGGACGCTTGGCTCGAAAGTGGGCGGCCGCCCGAGCGAGGGCGGTGGGGTCGAGGGAGTCGATAAGCAGGACCCGGTCGCGCAGGTCGGTGAGGGCGTAGTCGACGTTGGGAAAGGCGTAGGGGGCGCCGACGAAGGCCGAGAAGTCAAAATCGTAGGGAATCACAACTTGTCCATCCCCCGCCTCCGTTTGCAGGACCTTCAGATTGCGAGGGGCGCTAAAGTCCCAGTCGTTGTTGCCGATCATGAATTGGAAGAGGGCCAGCGTAGCCGCCGCATCCTGGCTGCTGGGATCGGTAGCGTTAAAACCGCAATCGCAATCGCGCGCGCCGAGGCGGTCTTCGAGTTCGTCGGTATCCTCCAGCAGAAAACCGTAGCGTTTGAGCTTCGGCAGTACTTTCCCTTCGTCGACGTAGGTGATCTCGACGAGTTGGACGCGGTAGCTCGCCTCGCTGAGGACGGCGTACAGGCGGTAGGCCAGGTATTCGCGCAGGATGGTACTCCGCGTGGGGGTTTTATTGTCGCAGTGGGTAACCAGCTTGAAGGTTTTGTAATTTTTCAATTCGATCCCGGAGAGTTCCTTACCGCTGATTTTGAGCTTGAGCGGTGGAAAGTCACAGATGCGACGCCGATACTTGCCCCGGGCCTTGATTTTGACCAAGGTGCTCACTTCACGGTCCTCTTTGGGGTGCAACACCAACCGGGCGCTCCGGTAATCGCCCTGATTTTTCTCCGCGATGAGCTCGCTGAAGTTGGCTTCTAGCTGTAGGGAAAGCAGTTCTTCCTCCTCCCAAGAATCAAACAGGCTTTGGTCCCGCATCGTCTCACCGATAACGAAGGGGCTGGCGTGGAAGGCCAGTTGGGCCACCAAAGCCGACCAGTTGAAGGCAAAAATTAGACTAAAGCAAAGGACTATTTTCATCGTATTTCTCCAGCTTTTACGGGAAGTAACGCAGCAAAGATAACCAGGGTTCACCACAGATGATTTGCTAAAAACGACGAAAACCAAATGATTATCGACAAATTGGCCACCGTAGCCCGAAAGCCGAATTTAATTCTGATCTTCCGCTGGGACCGATTACATTATTGCATTAATTTTCCGTTAAAAATTTTCATGTCCCCGCTTTTTAGTAAATTCAGCGTTGGAGAATGCCCAATTCGAATAATACAGAGTTAAGACATGTTGTTCCGTTACGTTTTTTTGTTGCTGCTGGGGCTTGGATTGTCCAACTGTCGTGTGGTGCGCTACGAGACCGTTTACCGGCCCATTTCCCCCGTCGATGCCCAGCGCAAACCCCAACGCGTGATCCTGATGATCGGGGATGGCATGGGGCTGGCCCAGATCACTGCCTCCATGTACCGCAATGCCAACCAAACCCCGATGGAACGCTTTCCCGTAGTGGGCTTGCAAAAGTGCCACTCGACCGATGCCCTCGCCACCGATTCTGCCGCCGCCGCCACCGCGATGGCCTGTGGTGTCAAGACCTTTAATAGTGCCATCGGCGTAGATGTCGATACCCTCCCCCGCACCAGCGTCCTGGTGGAAGCCGAGCGCCTGGGCTGGGCCACCGGGATCGTCACGACCTCCAGTATTGTCCACGCCACCCCCGCCGCCTTCTACGCCCACGAGAGTCAGCGCTACCAATACGAGAACATCGCCGAGGCCCTGGCGCCCTGCCAGGTCGACCTAGCCATCGGTGGGGGGAAAATATATTTTGATCGCCGCAAAGACGAACGTGACCTCGTGGCCGATTTGCGGCAGCGGGGCTACACCATCCGCGATTACCTCATCACGAGTATCCGCACCCTGGTGTCCAACCCCAAGCAAAAGCTGGTCTACTTTACGGCGGATTCCGAACCCCTACCCGCTACCCAGGGACGGGATTACCTGCCGGCGGCCTGCCAGTTTGCCACCCGCTACCTCAGCAAACGGGATTCCGGTCGCTTTTTCCTCCTCATCGAAGGCGCCCAAATCGACTGGTCGGGACACGCCCGCAACGGTACGGAGCTCCTGGCGGAGATCGCGGACTTTGAAAAGGCAGTACAAAAGATGTTGGATTTTGCGCAGGCCGATGGAGAGACCCTACTGCTGGTCACGGCGGACCACGAGACGGGAGGGATGACGATTTCCCCCCAATCGACCAAAGACGCCCTCAGCCTTCAATTCGCCACGAATGCCCACACCGCACAGATGGTACCCTTGTTCGCATTTGGACCCGGTGCCTCCTACTTTTCGGGGGTCTACGACAACACCGAGATCTATCAAAAGTTACGGATTGTGATGGGTTTACAACCTTAAACAGCGCTTTCCTTTCATTTTTTTCTGAAACATTCAACACTTCACAAAAGCCTGTAACCGGCTGTTAAACAGTTGATTAACACATGGCGACAATCCTTCACAAAATAAAAAAATGGGGGAGGGTTGAGATTTTGTTTAAGTTTTACTTGTAAATACTTAAACAAAAATGTAAATTTGTTTAACAAACGATGCTAATCAGACTATAAACATTCAACAAAACTTGGTTCTTATGTCTACAATAGAATTCTTCGAACGGTTCAACAAGGTGACTTCTCTATTGCATGCCTTCGCGTTCAACTTGACGAAGAACAAGGACGACGCCCAGGACTTGTATCAGGAAACGGCTTTCCGCGCAATCAAAAATAAGGAAAAATTCATTCCCGGTACCAATTTCAAGGCCTGGTTGATGACGATCATGAAAAACATTTTTATCAACGCCTACCGCAAGCGCATCAAGCGCAACACCATCATGGATGCCACCGATAATAATTACTTTATCAATTCAGGCAATCGGACGGTGGTCAATCGGGGTGGTTCTAACATGCTGATCGAGGAGTTGACCAAGATGATTGAAGAGCTGGAAGATGGTTTTAAAATTCCCTTCCTCATGCACTATCAGGGCTACAAGTACCACGAAATTGCGGACCAGATGGAATTGCCCCTGGGTACGGTAAAGAGCCGGATTTTCTTCGCCCGCAAGGAGCTGAAGAAAAAGATCAAAGTACGCTACCCCGTAGCGGAAAGCATCATCGATTAGATTTCGAGTCGCACTTCGGTGCGTATAGATAAGATTAAATGTATCAATGGTTTTTACTTTACGCCAGCAGTGGATCTCTCAAATCGCTGCTGGTCTTTTTTTTCCTCCCCCCGCAAGTCTACTAAACTTCCTACCTTTGTCGTTCACCAAATCCTAAGCCCATGAGTCGTCCCTCCTTTCGCGAGCTCATCAACGGAGAAAAGCCCGTCCTGGTTGATTTTTACGCTACCTGGTGTGGTCCCTGCAAGGCCATGGCTCCGGTGCTGCAAGAAGTAAGTCAAAACATTGGCGACAAAGGTACGATCATCAAGGTCGACGTGGACAAGAATCCACAAATTGCCGAGCAACTGCAGGTACGTGGTGTACCTACTTTCGTGCTTTACAAACGGGGGAAGATCATTTGGCGCCAATCGGGTGCCCAATCGGCTTTTCAGTTACAGCGTGTGATTGAAGAAAATGCGTAAAAAGTTCGGCTATTCTGTTGTGCTTTACAGAAAAAGATTCTACATTTGCCCCGCTATTGGAGTAAAATCCACAGCTGGTGCCTTAGCTCAGTTGGTAGAGCAATGGACTGAAAATCCATGTGTCCCTGGTTCGATTCCTGGAGGCACCACGAAAAACGGCTTCATCTTCGGGTGAAGCCTTTTTCTTTTAAAACCGCCGTCGCCGCGTCCTAACTCGTCTTCATCTCATCCTTACTGGTCTAGAAAAATTTCTTTTTACCCGCCACCACTGCTTATTGGGAGGAAATGCTCGCTCGCAAAACCAATCTGCTTATGGCCCGTACACCCAAGGACTTTTTTCTATTCTGCGCCGGTATCGATCGCTCTATTCTCGACCAGTGCCCCTCCGATGAAAACAAATACATCGGTATCGGGGCCACGGTATTTTTTACGGGAGTGCTGGCCTTCTGCTCGGCTAGCTACGCCTTATTTACCGTTTTCGATACCTATTGGGGAGCACTGCTTTTCGGACTGGTCTGGGGAGCGATGATCTTCAACCTCGACCGCTACATCGTATCGAGTATGAAAAGTCGGGGGTCGCGCTGGCAAAATTTTAGCATCGCTCTTCCACGCCTTTTGCTCGCCGTACTACTTGCGCTCGTCATCTCCAAACCCCTCGAACTCAAGATCTTTGAAAAAGAAATCAATGCCGAGCTCCTGGTCATGGAGCAGGAAGTCTTTAAGACCCAGGAAGACCAAATCAAACTGCGCTACGCCCCCGACCTCCGCAATTGGCAGGCCGAAATTGCGACCCTCAAAAGCGAAATCGAAACCAAAGAGCGCACCCGCGATGACTTGGCCCTCCTGGCCCTCCAGGAAGCCGATGGCACGGGAGGATCGGGCAACAATAACCTGGGGCCCAGCTACCGCGCCAAAAAGAAAAAGGCCGATGCCGCCCAGCAGGAACTCACCGCCCTCCTGGCCAACCACCGCCCCCTCATTGCCGAAAAGGAGGCCCAAATCCAGCGTACCCAAACCCAAGTGCGCGACGAAATTGCCGCCCTCCAACGCGGGAGCTACGGCGGCCTAGCCGCCCGGATGGAAGCGCTCGACCGACTGTGTCGCGAAAGCCAAGCCATCTACTTCGCCAGCATCTTTATCACCTTACTTTTTATCGCCATCGAAACCGCCCCCATCTTCGTCAAGCTGATTTCCTCCCGCAGTCCTTACGACTACCTCCTCTACCGACACGAGCAAGTATACGAATTGGAAAGCCTGGAGGATACCACCCTGCGACACAATACGGTGAGCAATAAATTGGAACGGGCCAGAGAGGTGGGTCAGCACGAAACCCGGGCGCAAGTCCAACTCAGTAAAGCCACGATCGACGAAAGGGCCCGCCGGGAACTGGAAAAGCTCAAACGGGAGAACTGGTCGACCACCGGCCGCTTCTTACACTGGGACTAAAGACAGCCCGCCCATCACTTAATGCGGCGAGGCTTCCCGGGAGCGGACCTTCGGGTCTATCGCTCCCGGGCCCGCCGCCGCAACTCCGCCCGTCGCATGGGCATACCGTCAATCCGGGCCAACAAGCTTTCCCGATCCAATAACTCCGGTTGCCGCAGTTTTACTCCCGCATCCAAGCCAATCAGGACCACTTCAAAATCGGCCCTCGGAGCGTAAGCCAACGACAGGGTTCGATCCCGTTTCCGCCAGGCCACCGCCGTATCCCAACCCCAACGGTACCAATCCGCTTGTACCTGACACACCGCTATCTGACGATCCTCCAGTTCCGCCGGAGCCCCAGCCCAATCGGCCAGCTGCGCCACCAACTGCGTAGAACTCGTATCACCCACGTGGACGAGGAGCAGGCGTTTTTCCCAGCGCAAGGCTGCTAGGTCCTGGGCAATCACCGGATACCCGTTTCCCCAGAATCCACCAAAGCAAAACAAGCAGAATAAGTACTTCACCTTTTTCATAACAACAAAAATGGATTAGCTAAAAAATTGAGCCGGCAACCGACACAAAATAAACTCTGCACCGTATAAAAAGTTGGCACGTTGTAAAAATGGAGTAAGCTTGCCTCCTCCCCTAAGTGGCTCCACATCTGATAATTAAGTAGCAGTGAACGTGATTGAAACTAAAGTATTGGAAAGCGATCGTCTGGCAGCCTTGTACTCCTACCAGATCATGGACACCCTGCCCGAGGACGACTTCGACGACATTACCAAGATAGCCTCCGAGATATGCGATACCCCCATCTCCTTGATCACTTTGGTCGACAAAGACCGACAGTGGTTCAAATCGCGCTACGGCATTGAGGTCAACGAGACACCACGCGAAGTTGCCTTTTGTCAACTTGGCTTTGACCAACCACACCAGCCCCTCATCATCCCGGATTCGCGTAAAGATGCACGCACCGCCAACAATCCACTGGTGCAGGGCGAGCCCCACGTGATTTTTTACACCGGCATTCCCTTGGTCAACCCCGAGGGCTTCCCCTTGGGCTCGCTCTGCGTCATCGACCACCAGCCACGCGAGCTGAGCGAGCAGCAGGTCCAGAGTCTCCAAGCCCTCGCCAAGCGGGTCATCAAACAGCTGGAGCTTCGCCGGAAGATCATTCAGTTGGAAGCCGTACAACGCCACCTCGAAGAAGCCAATCAGGACCTGGAGCAGTTCGCCTACATGATCGCTCACGACATCAAGAATCCTCTCCTGACGATGCATTCTTTTTCCAAACTCCTGCTCCGCAAGAGCGCGCAAAAATTGGACGAGCAAGAACAACAAATGCTGGGCTTTGTCAACGACTCCGCGCAAAAACTACTCAAGCTGGTGGAGGACGTTCTCCGCTTCTCTCAATTCCGCGACCTCAAAGAGCTCAAGAGCGAACGTTTTGACCTAATGGCACTCCTTACCGAAACGGTCGAACTCGTCCACGCCCCCGAAGGATTTAACATTGAATTACCCCCAGATCTCCCGCAGATCACTACCGCCCGGGCGGGCCTCCAGCAGGTTCTCCTCAATCTGTTTGGCAACGCCATCAAGTACCACGATCAGGAACGAGGCAAGGTGACTTTGGAGTTCAGTGAGGGGGCCGATCACTATACCTTTCGAATCAGTGACGACGGACCGGGAATCCCTCCCAAATATCACCAACGCATCTTTCAGCCCCTCACCACCCTTGGCCAAAAAGACCGCTTTGGCCAGTTGGGAACGGGAATCGGTTTGGCAACGGTCAAACGGATTGTGGAAAAGCTGGACGGACACATTCGCGTGATCTCCGCCATCGGTGAGGGGACAAGCTTTGAGTTTAGCCTCGCCCGACCAGCAGCAACCACTCCCTCCCCTTCGCAGGGTGAAGCTCCCGCTTAAGGGCTTACCGATCTTTGGCCAACTATCCGCCGGTAGTGAAAAGCTCCCCACAGCAATAGCACCAGCCCACAAAGCAAAAACGAAGGCTCCGACATATTGCTGAGGTCCTCCCCCGCATCGAGGGCTTGCTTGCCCTTTAGGGTTTGCGCCTGCTTTTTGTAAAGGGCTTTGACCTGTGCCTCGTTCTCCAGGGCCATGTAGGCCGTCGAGGGGGTCAACAATCGGCTTCGAAAACTATTGCCCACCAAATCTCGCCACTCGCGATCCCCCCTTGCGGGATAGTACTGATGGGTCCGCCACTGCCCTTCTAACTGAAGGGCACCCTTCCAGTTCCGAGGTGGTGTGTCGTGGGGCAGCCGCTCCAGAACGCTGGGCTCCAGAAAGATCAACTCGGGACCCGGTGCGGTCGACAGGTAGCGCTGGGGCGCCTCGGCATTGGGCCAGGCCAGTACGGGACCGGGCGAAGGCACCGTATCGCGAGACCATTTTTCGCCGGGCTCGGGCGACCAGGTCCGGTAGTGGATGGGGTCGCGATCTTCCCAAACGCCAAAGTGACGCAGCTCGGGATAGACCGCCGACCAAGTACTCAAGTCATCGGGAAGGATGGCCTGGGAAAATTGCGGACTGAGTACCACGATCTCGGGATAGGTAGTCGGGACCTCCTCCAGGCCCGCCAGAAGAATGGATTTGAACGCCCGATCACAGTAAAAACCACCCGAGAAATCCATCCCCTCCAATTGTCGCTGCCAATCTCCGGCGAGGGGAATGGTTTGGACGTAGGTATTGACCAGGCTCAAGCGGGCACCTTCGGACCGCTCGGGATGCTGACGCAATAGGGTCTCGATCCGTTCGCGGTAGCGCGTCCGTAGGGAGTCGTTTCCCTCCGAACAGTCGACCACAAAGTGCCAATGGGGCCGGCGCTGAATACGGGGCAGCTCGGCCTTGAGTGCGCTGGATAGGTAGACGACTTTCCGGTCGGGGCCGTAGATGGCTTCGATCGGGAAAGCCCGTTGGGTAGTGTCACCGAGGGAGAGGGTCTCCCGATCAATCGTCAGGAGAAAGGGCTCTTTGTGGAGCACCTCAAAGCCCGTCCGCCGTTCTTGCTGCGCCGCCAGCGGAAATACCCGCAGAGCGACTTGGCGATCCCGATGGTAATACAGGATTCCCGGGTCGCGACGAATACTGGTCACCGAGCGGTAAACCCAAGTGGCGGCCTTCTTTTCCGCCAGGATACCCGCTACCTTTTCCCCCTCTATCCACAGGTGATAATCGCTGACCCAAGCCCCCGCGGGCAGGTCAAAACTCGTAGCGTATTCGCGTTGCCGATCGGTTCCGTTGTGCAGGTACAGGTCCACCTGGCTCCGCCATACGCGCTGCTCCGTATCGTACTCGCTCTGCACTTCCGCTCGAATGAGTTGGACCGAAGCGTGGCTTTGGGGCGTCGACGGCCCAAAATGTCCCCCTACGTAGCGCTCCCCCAAAAAGACACTGCGCAGAAGATTCACCTTCTTAGTCGAAAGGGTCAAATTGTCCAGGACCAAAGAGTTGTACCAGTGCGACAGAAAGGGCGTCCGACCGATGGAGAGCTGGTCACCGGAAGGCCGCTCGCGGTGTACCTCCACCGTATTCAGCACCCGCTCCAAAGCCCCAGGCCGTACCCACGGCGTACGGGGCGCATCGTAGTCGGTGGCGTACAGGTAATCCAGCGCTCGGTGTAAATTGGCGCGGTCCAGCCGGTAGTTGATCGTGATGCCGAGGGGCAGCAGCAGTACCCCCAGCAGCAAAATCCGGCGCAGCGATGCCGGAGAATAGCGTTTTTGCAGATACTGCCAATCGCGTTGTACATCCATGACGTGGATGACGAGGAGGGCCAGGGGGGTCAGTAGTAAAAAGCCCAGCCCCATCGCTAGGATGGCCACGATCGATAAGGGAAGAAAGGGGACGAAGACCAGGAAAAAGTAAAGGCTTAAGGCCAGTGTTACACTGCGGAGGGCGAAGAGGACTAAGCGGTAAACCGGCTGGCTGGGATTGGGTAGGCAAAGCAACAGTCCGTTGAAGGCGGTGAGGGCGTAAAAACCGGGGTGGCTAAAGTCGCCAAATAGGTTTTCGGGTAGCCAAGCCCAGCCACTACCGCTTTTTAGCAGTCCCTGATTGAGGGCCAGCCCTAAGAAGGGAAAGAGCAGGGTAAGGGGAATTTTCCACAACAGCTCCCGTTCCCGCCAGCCCCTACGACGCCGAGCCGCCCAAACGTAGAGCCAGCGAGCGATGAACAAAAGGAAAAGGGTGGTACCGATCAAGAGGGAGACGATGAAAAAATGTTCTTCGTATTCGCGATGTGGAGAACGCCAGAGCGGTCGAATCACCTCCATAAAAAAGTACCAGGCCAGGGGGATGCTGATGGCCAGGACGAAGTTTTTCCAATTGTAGCGAATGGTTTTCGGGTGGGGAGTGATCCCCAGTAAGATGACCAGCAGGGCGTGGGCCATACTGGGCATCAGAAAACTGCCCGCGTAGAGAAAGAGATTGGGGGGCAACATCCACTGGGGGGTACGCCAGGGGATGAGGGTCTCGAAGTGATAGGCGTACAGGTACAGACAGGGGATGTAAAAGAGCAGGTAGACAATGCCGTAGACAGGCCGCAAAGTAGCCCCCCGACGCATCAGGAAGATGGCGTAACTCAGCACGGCCGCCGTGAGTAGTACCAGGGCCAGGGCAAACTGTTGCCACCGCAACTGCGCGGCCCCACCAATCTGGCTTTGGATCGTATCGAAGGCATCGTAATAGAGCAGGCCCAGCAGGATGCTGGGAATGGTGTTGAAGAAAAGTAGACTGCGTGGGTGTAACAAGTTAAGCATAGCGCTGGGACATTTTTTGATGTAGAAAAGTGGTGAGTAAGTAGAAAAGAATCAGGAAAAAGAGGTAAACAAAACCACCCTGCAGTTGGTGCATCCGATCGCTGGCCAGCCAGGGGTAGAGCTCCCGCAATTGCCAACTCCGGATGGCAATCAGGATCCGCGAACTGGTAGCGCCCAGGGTGAGTAGGTAGGTGGCCAGGGCGCCGATGGCCAGCGCCAGAACTTGGGGACCAAGGCGGCGGTAAAACGACAGGGTACTGATCCCGATCATGCAAAAGGCCATGACCAAAAAATTGAGCCCCGAGCAGGAGCGGTCGATGGTGATGTGGAGCTGGGGGAAATGGTAGCCCAGATCGGGATCAAAGTGGGAGGGGCTCCCCGTAAAAAAGCCTACGATTCGGCGGACGGGATCGAGCAACCAGGCCAAATCGGCGGTGCTGCACTGGGCGTAGTGGGCCTTGAGCGCCACGGCAATCGCCAGGACCATTCCCAATAGGAGGAAGTCGCGAGTAGCGGCCGGCTTCATAGAGCATCATTTTATCTCCAGCCCCCACCGTAAACGGTAGCAGGACCAAAGGCAGTCGTAAAGTAAATCCTGGATGGTACCCGGTGAAGGAGAACTAGCACAATACGCACCGGAAGCTCCCTGATGGGTCAAAAGATGAGGTAAAAAGTAGAGGCGATAACGGATCAGCATGGATCCGATGAGTAATGAACGGATCCATGCTGGTTTTATTGTACGTACTGACTTAAATCGTCAGCACAATTTTTCCAAACTGTAGGCCCTGATCCATGCGGTCGAAGGCGGCGGGCCCCTCCGCCAGGGCAAACTCGCGATCGACCACCGGTACGATCTGCTTGTCCCGCACCAAATCCACCATCGCCGCAAACTCGGTCGCGTTCCCCATGGTGCTACCCAGAATCGAAATCTGCTTCCAAAACAAAATCTGGGGACTCAGCGCTGGGAATTTGCCGCGCGGGGGGGGGGGGGGGGGGGGGGGGGGGGGGGGGGGGGGGGGGGGGGGGGG
>CALCCH010000274.1 GCA_937899855.1 uncultured Saprospirales bacterium
TCATGTGTTTGGGTTTACATCAACACGCCATTTCTGGCTTCGATATTGGGGGGCACTTCGGCTTCGCCCAGCATTTGTCGCAGGTCGAACTCGATGACCCGGCACAGGGAGAGCATGGGAATGTCGTTGCCCAGTCCTTCAAAGGGGTTTTCGGAGTAGTCGCCCACCAGCTCCATCATCAGATAGACCCAGCCGATGAGTACGCTAAAGGGGATGGAGAACCAAGCGCCCCAGGGCCCCAATTTGCTAAACTCGGAGATCATTCCGAGGGGGAGGAGAAAGATGAATATACCGACGAATACGAAGCTCATGTTGCCGTACTGCCGGGGGAGGGGGAATTTTTTGATGCGCTCGGCCTTGCCCTGGTGGGTGTACAGCTCGTTGAGTAGCTTTTGCAGCTCCATGTGGCGAAAATCGTCGATGAGCTTACGGGCCCGTAGTTCTTTGAGGTCCTGCGATTGTTGGTCGACGATCTGGGTGGCGGTATTCTTGTAGTTGATGAGCCGTTGGAGTTCGTCGGGGGGCAAAAAATCAGTCAATTCCTTATCCGAGACGCCAGCGATGTGTAGCCCCACTCCAAAGCGGTTCATCCGCCGTTTGGTAAGCCGGCTGACGTGTTTGTTCTGATTGATGTGCTCCCAGGCGGTGGGAATGAGCAACTGGCTGCGCAGGGCGTATAGCCAGGCGATGTGGCGGTAAATGAGGCGCCGGTGAATGGCTTGTACTTCGACGTCTTCCAAGGAGATATTGGTAAATTGATTGCCGACGAAGCCCCGCACGGAGGTTCCCCACATCCGGCTGCTGTTGACGATGGCGCCCCAGATCTTGCGCGCTTCCCAGAGCCGGTCGTAGGCGCTGTTGTTTTTAAAACCCAGGTAAAAGGCGACTGCCGTACCGATGACCGAAAGGGGTAGCCAGGGCAGCAAAAACCAGCGGGCATCGGTAAACTCGTACACGACCGTGATGAGGGTAACCCAAGCGGTGATCCAAACGATGTGCATCCAGGAAAAATTCAGGATGTCACGCAGTGTAAAATACTTCTTTACGTACATGAAAGGTGGAAATTGGTTGCTGGCTTTGAAGATAAAAGAAATTTGGGAATTGGTCGGACTCCTTCGAAATTGATTTGGGGAGGTCCTAAACCAAAGTGGCCGCGCATCGTTATACTGTCATTCCATTTGGCTAAAAAGTGATCACATGAAAATCTACTATAAAGAGTGGACCCAGCACCTGCCCATCTCCCTCGATGAGGCTTGGGCCTTTTTCTCCCGCCCCGAGAACCTCAACGAGCTGACTCCCAAGGACATGTCCTTCGAAATCCTCACCGACATCAAGGGCAAACCCATGTACCAGGGCATGCTCATCCGCTACAAGATCGTACCGATGCTCAACATCAAAATGAACTGGTGTACCGAAATTACCCACATTCGCGACCGCCAGTACTTCATCGACGAGCAGCGCTTTGGCCCCTACGCCCTGTGGCACCACGAGCACCACTTCCAGGCCGTCGACGGTGGTACCCTCATGCGGGACGAACTCCACTACGCCATCCCCTACGGCCCGATCGGTCAGCTGGCCAATGCCATCTTCGTCGGCAATAAAGTAGAAGAGATTTTTGAATTCCGCAACCAGGCCATCGAACAACTCTTCGGTATGCCCAAAGCAGTCACCGCCTAAAGCAATCGGGCCAGCCGCAGACGGCTGGCCCGATCGACCCTTTACAAAAGCTTGCTTATTTTCCTCCTCCCGCTTCCATCAGTTGGTTCTTAATCGGCGAACCTTTCTTGTTCAGCTGCTTCTTCGTCTGCCGGTTGGTTTCATTGCGTTTCATCCGCGCGGCGTCCTCCTGTTCGCTTGCTTCTCCACTTTCCAACTGCCCTTCGGTTTTGGGGTACACTAGCTCCATCTCCTCGATGAGGTGCCCCGCGTCGGCAAACTTGTCGATGATAAACAGGACGTAGCGAATATCCACCATGATGTTGCGACAGATCGAGGCATCGTAGTTGATGTCGCTCATGGTCCCCTCCCAAACGCGGTCAAAATTCAAGCCGATCAGGTTGCCGTAGGCATCGATGGCCGGACTGCCGGAATTACCCCCCGTGGTGTGGTTCGAGCCGATAAAGCAAACGGGCATGCGACCTTCCGCATCGGCGTATTCTCCGTAGTCCTTCTTGCGGTAGAGCTCGGTGAGTTTGGGCGAAACGTCAAATTCGTAGTCGCCGGGCTTGTACTTGGCCATCACCCCGCTGAGGTAGGTCATAAAGTCGTAGCTGACGGTATCGCTGGGGGTATAGCCCTTGACCTGGCCGTAGGTGACCCGGAGGGTGCTGTTGGCATCGGGGTAGAAGCGCTCGTTGGGGAATACCTCCATCATCGCTTTCATATAGGTGCGTTGCAACTCCCGGATTTGTTCGTTGAGGGCATTGTACTCGGGGGCGACCTTGGTTTCGTAGGCCTCGCTCAGGCTGGTGGTAAACTGGTAGAGGGGATCGGCCTGGAGCTGGGCGGCGACCTGCTTCCAATCCTGAGCGAGTAGGGCCTCCACTTTGTCCTGCTGGGTGGCCATCGAGGAGCCGTAGAGCTGGGCGGCTAGGGCCTCGTAATCGCCCTGCGCCACCTTGGTGGCACTCAGGGCCTGAGTGCCCAAATATTGGGCATCCACCTCCGTAAAGTACAGCTCGATCAGAGCCGCAAAAACCTTCTGGTCGATCTCGGAGCGGTAATCTTTGTAAAAACCCTTGAGGAAGCCCTGCACCCGGCCGAGGTACTTGTCGTAACCCGCCCGGTCATCCTTTTCGACGTAGCCCGCTAGCCGCCGCATGGCGCCCATCACGCGGAGCAACTCGACGTTGCGGCCCACCACCTCGTTGTAGTAATCGCGCACCAGCGCGTAGGGCTCGATTTGTCGGTACAGCCGTTCAAAATCGGGTAGAATATCGTGGTAGATATCGTGCCACTTCTTTTCCTGGTGGATACGCGTATCAAAAGCCCGTTCGAATTCGCGTTTCTTACCCAGGGCATTGGTCGTCTTTAGCCCCTGCACCTCGCCGATCCACTTTTTCCAGTAGTTGGCAATCCGCGCGTACTTGGAGGCGTACTGAATCCGTACGGCCTCGTCCGCCCGCATCTCCACGTCGACGATCTTGAGGGCCCGATCCCGGATGGCGATCTTGGCGGGGTCGAGTACGTCCATGATTTGCTGGACGCCGTAGGAGGGCAGGTACTCATTGGTACGGCCGGGAAAGCCAAAGACCATCGTAAAGTCGTCTTCCGCTACACCGTCGAGCGAGATGGGAAGAAAGTGCTTGGGGCGGAAAGGGACGTTGTTTTCGGAGTAGGCGGCGGGCATATTATCGGGGCCCGCGTAGATGCGAAACAGGGAAAAGTCGCCGGTGTGCCGGGGCCAGACCCAATTGTCGGTATCCGAGCCAAACTTACCAATCGACTCGGGAGGGGCGCCCACCAAACGGACGTCCTCATAGGTCATCGTGACGAAGAGAAAGTACTGGTTGCCGTGGAAAAAGGGCCGTACTTTTACTTCCTCGTGCTGTCCCAAGGGGGTCTTGTCCACCAGCGCAGCGATGTTTTTATCAATGGTGGACTGGCGCGTCTTGGCGTCCATCTTGCGGCCCACGCACATCAGTACTGCTTCCGTAACGTCCTCGATCCGAACGATAAAGGTAGCCGTCAATCCCGGATTGGGCAGCTCGTCACCGCGGCTGGCGGCCCAAAACCCCTCCTTGAGGTAATTGTTGGTCACCGAGGAGTGCGACTGGATATTGCCGTAGCCACAGTGGTGATTGGTGAGGAGCAGGCCTTCCCCCGAGATCAGCTCGGAGGTACAAAAGCCACCAAAGTGGACGATGGCATCCTTGAGGCTGCCCTGGTTGACGCTGTAGATGTCTTCCGCCGTCATTTTCATGCCCATCGATTGCATCTCCGCTTCGTTGAGCGACTTGAGCAGTAGGGGAAGCCACATGCCTTCGCCAGCGAAGGAGAGGTGGCTAAAACTGGCAATGAGTAGGGCGAGTAAGGTCTTTTTCATAGAGAAAAGCATTTTATTTTATGGATTAGGAGACAAAGGCGACTGGGCCCTGGGGCCTCGTACTTTGCCGTCCGGTATTTTTACGAAACGCTCAAATATAAAGACTTTAGTGGCTAAAACGCGTGGGACCCCCAGCTAAATATGCCACTGCCTAACTTTTCTAAACCTCTTTTCCTTTTTTCTCCAGGTAGGCCAGGGCAAAGCGAATCTGATGATAGTCCACCCGCTCCCCCAGCCGTTCGTAGATGGCCTTGATGCTCCGCGGCTCGGGAATGCTCTCGGCCACCAGGAGGATGGTTTGGATTAGGGGTTTGGAGACAAAATCCTGCACCCGGACTTCCTCCCCGTTTTGGTAGTGTTCCAGCAAGTGGTTATACACCGTTTGGACCGTGACGTCCCGCTCCAGAGCGATCTGCTCGGGGGGGAAGCCCCGCCGGTAGAGCTGGAGGGTGGCCAATTGGGAACCGCCCTTGACCCGGACCCCCTCCTGGGTCTTGTCCGCCACAAAGTCGCGGATGGCACCGAGGAAGGCCCGACCGTAGCGGGCCAGCTTTTGCTCGCCCACTCCCGAAATACTCCGCAGCTCCCGTTCGTTGCTCGGCCGTTCGGCGGCCATCTCCTCCAGCGTCGCGTCGCTAAAGACGATGTAGGGGGGGACGCCCTTTTGTACGGCAATCTGGCGGCGCAACTGCCGAAGCACTTCGAACAATTCGTCGCGGACGCGCTGGCGTTGGGTGACGGTTTTGACCTTGGTTTTTCGCGCCGCCCGCTGTTCCCGGATGGCCGACATCCGGACCAGGGTGACGGCTTGCTTTTCAAATAGTACCGCCCGGCTGGCGGCGGTCAGTTTGACCACGTTGTTTTGGTCGTAGGCGATCTCGATCAGCCCCAGGTGCAGCATCTGCCGCAGCAGGTCCATCCAATCGTTGGCGGTAATGTCGGCCCCCATGCCGTACGTCTTGATCTGGTCGTAGCCCAGTTGGAGCAGGTCCTTGCGCCGCGAACCCCGCAGCACATCGATCAACATCCGCAGGCCCACTTTCTCTCCCAGTCGGGTCACCGCCGAGAGGGCCTTTTGCGCAATCACCGTTCCGTCGAAAGACTGGGGCGGATTTTTGCAGACGTCGCAGTTGCCACAGTCCTCGGCGAGGTGTTCGCCGAAGTAGCTCAGCAGGATTTTGCGGCGGCAGTTGAGGGCATCGGCGTACTGCTGCATGCGCTCCAGCTTGGCCAGTTTGATCTCGGTATTTTTACTTTCCTCCTTGGTGAGGATGTCGCGCAGCACCATGACGTCCTGAAAGCTGTAAAAGAGCAGGGCGTCGGCCTGGGCACCATCCCGACCGGCCCGGCCAATCTCCTGGTAATAGCCCTCGATGTTTTGCGGCAGATTATAGTGGATGACCCAGCGTACGTTGGATTTGTCAATCCCCATCCCAAAGGCGACGGTGGCACACACCACGTGGACTTCATCGTTGGTAAAAGCCTCCTGAACCCGGTTGCGCTCGGCGGCGGGGAGGCCCGCGTGGTAAAAGTCGGCCCGAATGCCTTTGGCGATCAACTTGGCGGCCACCTGTTCGGTACTTTTCCGGCTCAGGCAGTAAACAATGCCCGCCTGCTGGGAGCGCTCCCCGATAAAGTCTAGGATTTGTTCGATCCGTTTTTGACCGGGTCGGACGTTGAGGCTGATGTTGGGCCGGTCGAAGGAAGAAATAAAGACGGCGGGTTCGCGGAGGCCAAGTTGGGTCACGATATCGCGGCGGGTCAGCTTGTCGGCCGTAGCGGTGAGGGCAACGATGGGGACGCGCGGGAATTGTCGTTTGAGAAAACGCATCTGGGTGTATTCCTGTCGGAAGTCGTGCCCCCAAGCGGAGATACAGTGGGCCTCGTCGATGGCAAAGAGGTTGAGCTTTAGCTTGCTCAGTAAGGGCATAAAACTGGGCGACACCATCTTTTCGGGCGAGACGTAGAGCAAGCGCAGACGGCCGTGGTAGGCCTCGTCTTCGACGTAGCGTTGTTCGTCGACACTCAGGCTGCTGTTGAGGTAGGCGGCAGGGATGCCATTGCCCTTGAGGGCTTCTACCTGATCCTTCATCAGTGAGATCAAGGGGGACACCACGACACAGGTGCCGGGCAGGGTGATGGCGGGGAGCTGGTAGCAAATGGATTTACCTCCACCGGTGGGCATCAAGACCACGGCGTCGTAGCCGATGTAGATGTTATCGATGATCTCAAATTGTTGAGGCCGGAAGTTGTCGTAACCAAAGTATTTTTTAAGGGCTTCCCGGGCGGCGCGCTGATTCATAGGCTGGTTGTGATTCGGTTGGAAAAGGTAATCTAATGCGCCGGTGCTCAAGGGGGCGCGGTCCCTCTACCGTTTTCCTACTGTTCGCAAAATTACCAAAAATTGCGCAGGCTTCCGGTGGGGAGGACGCACTTTTGCTCGACTCCGGCCCTACATAGACGCTTTTACGCCATAAATTCCATAAAGTCCTCCTCCCCGGCACGTAAAAAGCCGGGGCTAAGTCCTTGATTATGAGGGGCTAAAATTTTTTTATTTTTTTGCCCTTCGACCCCAAATGCTTTTGCCGCGCCGGTCCCTATTCCTCAGTACGGAGCTGGATGTGTACGATGCGTTGGTGCTCCCACCGTAGCGCATCAACTCGGAGGCCAGCGGTAGTCCGTTTTAGCTCCCGCAGCCTTTGATCCATACTGCCACAATCCTCCTGAAT
>CALCCH010000275.1 GCA_937899855.1 uncultured Saprospirales bacterium
ACACGGGCCTGATCCTGGTAAGGAAGTTGCAACCCGTCGTAGACGGCTTTGAGCAAAGCCGAAACATCAGCACTCTCGAGCAGGAGTTCATTGGCAGCTTCGGCAGAGAGGTCCTCGCGAAGCGTTTCCTCCAAGTCAGTACAGCCAAATACACTCAAAAGCGCGAATGCTATAAGGATTTTCTGAAGTTTCATGTTAAGAAATATTTATTCAACAATTAAAAAGAGAAATTAAGACCAAACAAAAACTGTCTTGCCGAGGGGTAAGGCACGTATTCGATACCAACCGAGGGGAAGCCCTCTCTGTCGTTGATCGTATTCACTTCGGGGTCGAATCCAGTGAAGTTGATAAATACCAGCAGGTTTTGTCCCGTAATAGATACGCGCACATTGCTGATTGAGTTGCCTAGGGATCCGAAATTATAACCGATTTGTGCGTTGGCAAGTTTTACGTAACTGCCATCTTCTAGGTAACGAGACGACGGTTGGGCGATATTTGCGGGAGATTCTCCCGATCCAACGAGGTCCGCCGAGATGTTACGGGTACCGATGTTACCGATAGCGAGGACGGAGTTTTTCGTGTTGTTGTAGATATCGTGGCCCAGAGCGCCGTTGAAGTTCATACCAAAGCTAAGCTTGTCGTACTGTAAATCGACGGTGACCCCGAGTAGTGTGGTGGGGTTGGGATTACCCACGAAGAAAAACGATTGGTCGCTTTCTCGGAAAATGTTGTTGCCGTTGTCATCCAGCCCCATCCAATCCCGGAGGTAGAAAGCATTTAGCGGTTGACCCTCCTCCAGTCGTTGGGTGGTGGCGTTGGATACCCCCTGGCCGAAGAGTTCTCCCGTGAGGACGGGTGGTCCATTGTAGTTTTGGAGTTCGTTTCGTAGGAAGGTCGCATTGACCCCCAATTGTAAGCTCAGTTTTTCCTTGCGAATCAGGAAGGAGTTCAGTGCGATTTCAACCCCCTGGTTGAGTACCTGACCGGGCAGGTTGATCCAGTAGCGGGTTTCGGGAGCGGTGGCGATGTCGCGGAAGTTAAACAGCAGGTCATCGTCCACTTTGTTAAAGAATTCGATCGAACCGCTCAAACGGTAGTCGAAAATGGCAAAGTCGATCCCCAAGTTGAGGGTGGTAGAAGATTCCCACCGGAGACTATCGTTAGCGACGTTTTCCAGACGCAGACCACCATTATCGGTCAGTTGGTAGCGCTCCTGGGCCGAACCAGCGTCAAATTCCTGGTTACCCGTTCTACCCCAACCTACCCGCAGCTTCAATTGATCGAAGGGGCTGCTGGCCATAAAATCTTCGCTCGATATGTTCCAAGCCGCCGCAAAAGAGGGGAATACCCCGTAGCGGAAGTTGTTACCAAATTTGCTGGAACCATCCGTCCGAACGGTAGCCGTCAGGAGGTACTTTTCGTTGAGGTTGAAACGGAATTGACCGAAGAAAGACTGGATCTCGGAGATGGGATCGGCAAAGCTACGGGCCTCCCGACTGTTGCTCGAAGAGTTCTGGATGGCATTGGTAAAGTCGATGTCATCGGTGACGAAATCGCGCGCCAAGATGGTGAAACCTCTGCGGTCAAACTTTTGGTATTCGTAACCGATTACCCCACCAAAGCCCAGCGCCGAAGACAGCTGCTTGTTGTAGCTCAGGGTGTGGGTAAACTGCTGGGTAGTCAGGGACTCTTGTCCGATGATACCTACCCCGCGACCTTCTACGTTCTGTACGTTGATAAAGCCTTTGGTCTGCGTTCTACGATCACCCACGTTGTGGTTGACACTGTAGAGGAACTTGTACTCCAAGTCGTCCGTAATCTTGTAGGAGGGCGCAATGCTACCCAGGATGGTGGTGATGTTGGCCCGGTCGTCGTAGGCTTCCAACAAACCGAGGGGGTTGATGGTCGTCGATCCTAGCTCGATGTCCAATTCGCCATTGTCGAGGATAAGGGGACGCGTGGGATTCCATTGCAGGGCCTGACCGATGAGGTTACCGGTAAAACCAGCGTTGGTACCCAGGGCTTCGATGTCTTCCACCTGCTGAGAACCGAGCAATTGGAAATCGACCTTAAGGCGCTTGCTATCGAGAAACTTGTAAGAACCGTTGATGCTTCCGGTGTATTTCTTGATACCCGTTTCTTTGATGATTCCTTCCTGATCGAGGATCGAGGCCGACACCCGGTAGGTTCCGTTTTCGCTACCCCCACCGATGGAGATGTTGTAGTTTTGCGTCAAACCCGTCCGGAGGATGGCACTGAGGGCATCTTCATCACCGCCGAAGTCACCACTCATTTGACCGAACTCGGCGAGTGCATCGGTGTACTCATCCGCATTCAGTACTTCGTAACGGTTGAGGATGGTGCTGGCCCCCATCGATACTCCGAAGTCGATCTTAGGATCGCCGCTGCGACCTCTTTTGGTGGTAATGATCACAACCCCGTTGGCACCACGCGAACCGTAGATGGCCGTGGCCGAAGCATCCTTGAGTACCTCCATGGAGGCGATGTCGTTGGGGTTGAGGAAGTTGAGGGGGTTGGTATTGGGAGAGGCGCCCGCGTCGATATCATCGTTGCTTACTCCGGGACGAGCGTTCCGACCGTCGAGGGGGATACCGTCTACGACGTAGAGGGGCTGGCTTCCCGCGCGGATGGAGGAGTTACCCCGAATCCGTACCGTGGCAGCCGCACCGGGCTGACCGCTGTTCCCCAATACCTGTACCCCGGCTACTTTACCTTGGATCAGCTGATCGGGAGCGGTGTAAACACCCTGGTTGAAATCCTCCTCCTTGACGGAGGCTACCGAACCGGTGAGGTCCGACTTTTTCACTGTACCGTAACCGACGACTACGACCTCGTCGAGTACCGTACCGGCCGACAATTCGACATCCAATACATTGGAGGCGCCGATGGTAGCTCTCTGTGTAGCGTATCCCGTGTAGGAAAATTCCAGTTCTGTAACGTCGTCGGTAATGCTGAGGGAGTAATTCCCATCGAAATCAGTAACGGTACCGGAGGTAGTACCGACGGCCAAGACGGTCGCACCAATCAGGGGCTCCCCTTCTTCGCCACCATCAGTGACCGTACCGGTGATGGTACGCTGCGCAAAAGCAGAAGTACCAAGTGCTGTAAAGAGAAACAGCATAAAGGCACTTTTCACAAAAGTGTCAATTTTAAGTTTCATACACTATTGAGTTTTGTTAACAATAAAGAGTTTATAAATGTGGACGGACGAACCGTCATACTTTCATCGGGTGGAAGATGTCCATCGGTCAATGGCAATTTGAAACATCCTCGGGCGCAGCGTTTAAATATGGGATTAAAATTTTTGTAATGTACTCGAAATGAATACGTTGTAGCAGAACAAAAATAGAGGTGAAATTTATTCCCAACACTTCTCTCTATTGAATACGTGTTTTTCACACACTAACTAGTGTAAAAGTCCTAAATAAGTTCGTAAAAACCAAAATAAGCCGTATGAATTTTTAATTTGCAAAAGCAGGCCGAAATTTATTGGGTTTGCTCAATTCACAAAAACTAAATTCCGTTTTTCTACTGCATTTGAATCCAGTTTTTTTTAGCTTTATAGGTACATCTTTGAATCAAAAATCCTTGCGATTACTAGCGCATTTGTCCAGATATTTACTTGCCTCCAGCCCCGGCTATTGGCCGCTCCGGGTTGGCCTCATGGCGCTGGTCTTGGTGGCATCGCTGAGCCTCGCTGCCCAACCCCACGGCTTTGCCGCCCCCAACGGAACCAAGAAGGTGGTCATCCCCTTTTCCTTCCACAATGGCTTCATCGTGGTGGACGTACTTTACCAGGGGTTTTTCCCCATGAAATTTGTATTCGACACTGGGGCGGAGTACACCATTATTACCAAGCGCGACATCGCAGAAAGCCTGGGGGTCAACTACACCAAGAGCTACCGCATTTTGGGTTCGGACATGACGACCGAGCTGGTGGCCTACCTATCGCGGGGGGTCGAGCTGGAGCTCAATGGCCTGTTGGCCACTTCGCAGGACCTCTTGGTGCTGGAGGATGATTATTTTCGATTGGATGAATTTACGGGGGTCCCCATCCAGGGCATTCTGGGGGCCAATTTTTTCCGGCACCTCATCTTCGAAATCAACTACCGGCGGCAAACCATCACCTTTTACTTTCCTCAGTATTTTGATCCGACAGACCTGCGGGGCTTTACAACTTTGGATATCGACGTCGTGCGGGGCAAGCCTTACCTGAAGTGCGAACTGGAGGTGCGGACCGACGAGGCCATGCAGGCCAAACTCTTGCTCGATACCGGAGCCAGCCTCGGCCTGCTCCTACACACCGATAGCTCGGGATTGCTACGCATGCCCGAAAACATCATTCCGGGTGCGATTGGATCGGGCCTAGGGGGGCAGCTCAATGGCTACCTGGGGCGCATCGAACGCATTCAGTTGGACGATTTCTTCTTCAGTGGCCTGGTGGTTAATTTCCAACAGATGGAGGAGGCCCTCGATACCAGCTTTCTCAACAACCGCAATGGCATCCTGGGCAATATGCTGCTCCACCGCTTTATCCTGGTTTTTGATTACTTCCGAGAAAAGGTATACCTCCGCCCCCAACGCAGGTACAACAAGGGCTTCCGCTACGATCGCTCGGGACTTACCCTGATTGCCTCGGGCGTGGGGCTCAACAATTTTCTCATCAGCAATATCCTACCCCACTCTCCCGCCGCCGAGGCCGGGCTGGAGGTCGGCGATCAGATCATCGGCATCAACGGGCTCAATCGCCGCTTCTACGACCTCAACCACCTCAACAAAGTCCTGCAAAAGCGCGTGGGAAAGAGGATTCGCCTCAAGGTCATCCGAAATGAGCAGAAAAAAACCTTTCAATTTCAGCTTCGGGACCTGATTTAGGGGCTCCTTTTGGGTTTTTACACCAAAACTCCTATCTTTGCAGTCCAAAATTTTGAAACCATCTAAATCACTCAAAAATGTTCGCGATCGTAACCATAGCTGGTCAACAGTTTAAAGTCGAGGAAGGGCAGGAGCTCTTCGTCCACCAGCTAGAAGCCAACGAAGGGGACAGCATGTCGTTTGACCAGGTTCATCTGGTCGACGACGACGGCTCCGTCCAGATTGG
>CALCCH010000276.1 GCA_937899855.1 uncultured Saprospirales bacterium
GGATGGGCTTGATCGATGAACGGGGAGAAAGATAGGTAAAAAGTAGCATTAGTCAAGCCACCCTGCGTTCCAGCTTGCTTAAAATCATGGCCAGCAGGTCTTCGAAGGGAATGATTTCGATAGAGACGTTATTGCCCATGCTGATGGGATTTGCTTCCAGGTAGCGAATCTGCCGGGCGGCGATCCGTCGGAGGGCGGAGGCTTTAAAATTGGCGCGGGGCAGGAGGCAGAGGATTTTGATAAAGCGTTTGGCCCGTTTGGTGTCCTCGCTCTTGAGGTGGCGGTAGCTGTAATTGTTGACCGCCTCAATCCGGTCGATGAATTTGCCCCGGTTGCGCGCCAGGTAGACCAAGAGTTCGGCGATGATGATGCTGATGTTGCTGCCGCATTTGTCGCTTTGGGCCTTAAAGGTATCGTTGAGGTATTTGCCGATTCGAAATTTGCCTTCCAGTTGGAGGTAACCCAGGTGGGCCAAAAAGCAGAGGTAGGCCTCGATGATGGCAAACTGCTGGCGGATCCGTTCAAATTTGCACTTGCGGTGGGCGCGGTAGAGGGCGTAGGCTTGGTCGTATTGGCCGGCGTGGAGGGCGTTGATGGTTTGGTATAAAAACACCAGCTTTTCATTGATGGTCCTGACGTGGGCGTACCGACTTGCCAGTGCAAGATTCTGCGCTGCATCAGATGGTCTTTTCAATGCAATTTGAGCGATAGCCATATTGTTGTAAAAGAAAAAATAGTGAGACCGGTACACCCCTTTCTTATCAACGAGGAACTCAATGGTAGATTGGCACTGATCTAGTACCAAGCGATAGTCGCCAATATTGAATCCGTAGATCACGTACAACATCTTGAGACAAGTTTGATATCTTAGGCTATCTCCATCTAAGGCAATTACACTGTCCAGTGCTTGTTTGATTTCCAAAGGTTTCAGTGTTGCATCTAGATCGGCGATGACTTGATACAAATGATACTCTGCCTTTTTTTCATTCCGGTAGGACTCACAGTAGTGATCCACTTGCTCGGCATAGCCATTGGCCAATCGTTTGTTGCGTTCATAGAACGCATAGTGGTAATACAGTACACTCGATAGCTCACTGGCCAGATGCACGAAATCATATTCAACGGCGATTCGGTGTGCCTGCTTGATGAGCCTCAAACCCTCTTCTTGGACGCCTTTACCCAGAAATTTTTGCCCGACTGCAAAGTTTTTTCTACAAAAATCCAACTTTTATGACACTTCTCCATCTTCTATTGACTTGCTTTCCATCTACAGTGCCTGTAGAATATTTACAGCTTCAGACTTGAGGTTGAGCTAGTATTTTCGAGGTCGATCACTACCACAAATATGAGCAATCAGCGCCGCTTCGGAGAGGAAATTATTAGCCTGAATAGTTTTGATTAAGTCCCCCACTTTACCCGGTATGAGTCTCAAGAGCTGTGGATTTATGCTTCGAATATAGTCTGTTAAATTCTTCATAATGAATACACGCATTCGGTTGATTAACAAAAAATCGAATCAATGCACCTTTTATAACATTTAGAATACGGTCGAGGAGTCCTTTGTGTTTTCAGTACCGATTTGGAAACCGACCTTCTTTAAATTAAAGACATTCATCAACCTCTAAATTCCTGTAATATGGTATCAGAATCCACTTTCATTAAGGCAATCAAAATCCTATCAAAAAAGGATCAAAAAAAATTGAAAGGGGGAACGGGTGATCAAATTATTATCGGCGACATCACACTCGTCTAATCATCACACCACACCCTTAGTCTACCAAAAATTCCCGGGAGGTCCGCGTAAAAAGTTTGTGATCTTCCGGGCTTTTCCCTATCTTGCCACTGTATTTACAACGGTCATCACCCCCATACCCACCTAGTGTTGAGTTAGTTTCAACATTTCATTTTTATCGTTTAGAATGGTTTTTATACGGTCTATTGGTACTGCTTGCAGTAAGCCCAGTAGCGTGTTATTGATCGCCAAATGCGGACTATTGATTGCTGACAAAGCCCCTTGGCTAAGGGTGTGGTGTGATGACCGATATACTTTTTAGCGCAAAGGGTGGCGCCCGATCTTTAGTACGCTTCCTGCCCCTCCATCGTGGGGGGCAGGCTTATCACTTGAGTAAGTTACGCATTTTACAACTATACATTTACATTTTGCCAACAATTATTCTGATACCGAATGGATAAGCACGTATTGCGCTGTGGACCACCAGTGTGGAGACGGCGCATTTGATGGGGAAAGATTAGGTTGTGTCTTATAGATGCTTTTGGAGGAAGGTGATCCAGATTTTGGTTCTCGCCGAGCCTTATTCCGCGCCCAATAGCCAGAGCTACTGGGCTCGGAATAGGCGACGGAGAGGTTCTAAAGATGGATCAGATTCACCGATGGGTATTTGTAAGACACAACCTAAATCCCCTTGATTGGACGCCAGGCTCGTGGGAGCCTGGCCTTTTCCCCGCTGGGGAAGGCTGCCGGCCGGGTAAGGAATAGCACCAAGCGCCCTTGATGAAGCGATACTTTCTACTGGGACTTTGTTTGTGCTGGGGCCTGGGTACGGCCCCGATCCAGCGGGTGGTCCCCGAGGCTGTCAACCACCACTGGCGGTCGGGGCTGGCCCCGACCCATCATTGCTTTCCGCCTAATGAGGAAGGCTGTCTTCCCCTTCCAAAGTTACCGGCGGGATACCCTCGGGAGACCCCCACTCCGGAGGCCACTGACCCCACCGGGACGTTCCCGCCGGACTGCGAGCGCTTCCTGGCCCTGTACCGGCCCCTATTGCTGGGCCGGCAGCTGGACGAGGTGGTCCAACACCTACTGGCTTACCGCCTCCTACGAGCGGGGGAGTCGCCAGCGGCAAGGGCCACCCACGCCCCGCTCTTGTGGGTCCGGGTCGATGGGGAGCTGGTGATCCAACAAATGGGCTGCGCTCCCTAGGGGCCAGCTTTGGCATACGCTGGACAAAGTCGTATAAACGGTCAAACAAGGCTTACCCAACTCACTTTTTTTAGCTATCTTAGAAGGGTGGGGGCCTACTGGCAAAGTGTGTTGTAGGTGTTAAACGAAACCGGGCCCGTAGGATACGTTAGATGGAATATGAATAAAACACTTTTGATAGCAACACTTACTGTTTGGAGCCTATTGTTTGGGGCCTGTCGGGAGGAGTATCCGGCGGATTGTGCGGGGTATTCGGCTCAGATTTATATGCGGGGTTGTGCTTATGCGGAGGGCTCTTATGAGGACTTTGGGGACTACGCAATTTTTGTGCGGAATCGAGTCGCTGACACTTTAAATGGGCGTTGGAAGCACGATGATCGAGAAAGGTCGATCCAGATGTATACCATCAACGATGTTTGTGCCGAGAGGATGAAAATTGGTGTAAAGAATATTAGCCTAAGTAAGCGCGATACCATTAAACTGCTTTACAGCGAATTGGGCCTGGCCCGGGATTTTCCAACGGCTGACCTTGACTACCTTGATGCGGACGCAATTTTTGAGCAGTACGATTTGGTGGAAGGGAGTGATAGCTGGTTACTGCTGGAGGAAGTTAATGCAGACAGTACGCTTTTACGGGGCCGTTTTCAGGCCTCCTTCGTCACGACTTTTGAACCGTATTTAAATGGCGAACTAGAACGTTGGGACGACCCCAATCGCCCGGATACGCTGCATTTTCGCAATGGCCGTTTTGAAGCCGA
>CALCCH010000277.1 GCA_937899855.1 uncultured Saprospirales bacterium
CGGCTCCGGCCCCCAAAATCGCGATGAGGAAATCCTCGGACACCAACCCTTCTGGATCATCGCCGACTACCTCAGCCGACGGGGCATCGCCGTATACCGCTACGACGATCGCGGCGTAGCCGAATCGGAGGGCAATTTTCGCCTCGCCACCACCAAGGACTTTGCCAGCGATGCCCGCGCCGCCTTCCAACACCTACAGCAAGCTCCCCGCATCGCCGCGGATCACATCGGTTTTATCGGACACAGCGAAGGGGGCATCGTCGCCCCCATGGTCGCCAGCGAACAACGAGACGTCGCCTTCTTGATTCTACTGGCCGCCCCGGGCGTCCCCCTCGCCGACATCCTACAGACCCAGGCCATTCTGATCGCTCGGGCCGAAGGGGTTCCCGAAGACATTATCCAACGCGACAGCAGTTTTAATGCCCAGGTATTTTCCGTCATTCGCGGCCAGGCGGAGGAAGCGGCCCAAGAAGAAGCCCTGATGAGTATCCTGGAGCGGGCCTACGCAGCCTTATCAGAAGAAGAGCGGGCGGGTGTGGGCAGTCTTTACGCCTTTCAGACCAAGACCATCGCCAACCTCCGCACCCCCTGGATGAAATTTCTGCTGCCCTACAATCCCCGGCAGGCCCTTGAGCAAGTGCACTGCCCCGTACTGGCCCTCAATGGCGATAAGGACCTTCAGGTGTCGATCGAGCAGAACCTCCCCGAAATCGGGGCAGCACTCGAGTTGGGTCCCTGTACCGACTTTAGCCTCCAAGCCTTGGCAGGGCTCAATCACTTGTTCCAATACAGTGAAACGGGTCAGGTGAGCGAATACGGCAAGCTGGAAGAGACCTTTTCGGAAACCGCCCTAGAGCGGATGGCCCAGTGGCTCGGAAAACGTTTTGGAACGGGCACTAGCGAATCAGACTGACGTCGCCGCTACGCCACTCCTCGGTTCCGTCGGGAAAGCGGATTTGGGCGTACCACACGTAGACGCCCGTCGGGAGCGGGCGGTCGCGGGAACGGCCGTCCCAGCCCCGGCGCGATTCGTTGAGCTGCAAGTCGCGCGCTTCGTACTGCAAGCCTCCCCAACGGTCGAAGATGCGAAACAGGGGAATGCTTACATTTTCGGCTCCCTGGAGAAAGAAAAAATCGTTGACCCCATCGTCGTTGGGACTGAAAATGTTCGGGGCGTAAATCGCATCCAGTCGAATGACCCGTACTTGGATGGCATCGCTGGCCGAGCAGTTCACTCCATCACTGACGGTGAGGGTATAGGTCACCGCCGTGGTCGGTCGCGCGGTGGGATTTTCGCAGGAAAGGCAGGAAAGCGAATTGCCCAACGGATCGGTCCAGGATAGTTCGAGGCCTTCGGGACTTAGGAGGATGGGCGCAAGTGGTAAACTATCCCCCAGGGTGATTTCCAGATCCGGTCCCAACTCCACCTGAGGATCAAAAAACCGAACGAAGATGGAATCCGTGGCGACCTCACAAGGGCTCGTTACCCGGATGCGGTACCAGCCTCCCTCCGTTACGGTACGGACGGAATCGGTTCGTCCATCGCTCCACAGGTACTGCAAACCATTCCCGGCTACCCCCGCACTCAACTGCCCCTCACGACAAAAAACCAGGGTATCCTGTGCAAAAGCCACCCGAAGCGACCGCACCTCCAGCCGGGTAGAATCCAGCGGGGGCAGGGTCTGGGGATCATCGGAAATCGTTTCCTCCCCCAAACTGACGGGAAAGCCGCTCAGCGTAGCCTGATTGGCGTATACTCCAGTAGCTCCTTCGGCAATCCGTACGCTGATGGTCACACTGTCGACTCCGGGAGGAATACTTAGGTTTTCGAGTAGCAACAAATTGGTCCCCGGCCCACTTCCCACCGTTCCTCCGTAGGGATTGCGCAAGATATCCACAATGGTCAGCTCCGGGGGCAGTTCATCCAATAGGTCGACCCCCGTCTGTGTTTCGCCCGAAGCATTGGCGCCCACAAAGGTATAGCGCACTTCGGTACAGGGGCTGGCCACCCGGGGCGATACCGATTTCTCCAAGCGTATGGTGTAGGGGCAAGAACAGCCATCCTTATCCGTGGCCAGGGGCCCTTCCGCTAAGGGCCATACGGTTCCAGTCTGAATATCGACCCGAAAAAAGCGGCGTGACTCGTTGGCCCCCGGATCATCGCCATAGCCGTACAGGCGGCCGAAGGGATCGAAAAAGAGGGCGCCCATCGCATCGGCGCGATTGCTGGGGGAGTAGGTCGTTTGATCGACTTGGCCGGTATTGGGGTCGATGGTGAGGAGGCGATTGTCGCGGAGGTCAAAGCCAAAGAGGACCCCACTGAGCGGATCAAAAGCGATGTCGGTACAAAAGAACGGGGTTTCGAACTGGAGGGGCAAGCGATTGATGGGGTCGGTGGGCTTATCGAGATCGACGAAGACGATCTCCTGGCTGCTACGGGCCCCATCCACTTCGCGAGAGCCCAGGAGTACGAGGAACTGTCCGTCGGGGCTGATGTCGGCGGCAAAGTAACCAGTGTTGTCGGTGACCAGTTCGAAGAGGGTGGCCAGCGGGGTGGCCAGGCCGGTGGCATCGAGGCGGTAGAGTTCGTAGGTGGAGGGATTGAGGCCGTAGATAAAGTTGTCGGTACGGCGGTAGCCGATGGCGTTGAGTTTGGTACCGGCGCCGGTGGTGGCGAGGGGGTCGAAGGCGACGGCCTCGGTCAGGGGATCGACCGCCACGCGGTAGAGTTGGCTCTCGCTACTGCCGTTGGACAGGACGAGGAAGAAGTCACCCGTACAGTCGAAGGCCTGCCCGTGGAGGGGGGCAGCGCTCAGCCAGTGGACCAATAACAGAAGCAAGAGGGAGCGCATTGCGGGGAAGGTTTGGCGGTTTGATGGCTTAAAAACGGTGACCATGGGCGTAAAAATTGTCAAAAAGGAGGGCTTTTAGGATTGTTTAACCTCTTTGTGGCCCCGGGGTGGCGTAAAATTGCGAAAAAGCAGCGCCAAAGCGAAGAAAAGGCTTTTCCCTTCTGTCAAAAAATGCTATCTTTGCCATCCAATTTTGATAACTAAGAAAGGATCATCATGAAAAAAGATATTCATCCAAAAAATTATCGGGTAGTTGTCTTCAAGGATATTAGCAACGAGGAGTCCTGGCTGTCCACTTCTTGTGCACCGACCAAGGATACGATTACGTGGGAAGATGGTAAGGATTACCCGCTGATTAAGTTGGAGATTTCTTCGGCTTCGCACCCCTTCTTTACCGGTAAAATGAAATTCGTCGATACCGCCGGACGGATCGATAAGTTCAATAAGAAATTTGCCAAATTCAGCAAGTTTGCCAAGACCAGTCAGGAAAACGCGGAGGAATAGCTCGCCTTGGCTCGTCACTGAAAATATAGAAAAAGCCTCGTGGAAAAGCGAGGCTTTTTCTATTTTTGGTCCTGACGCTAAAACACAAGCCCTACCCTATGAATAATGTTATTCTGTTTGATGACGATACCCGAGATCACCTCCTCCCCCTCACCTACACCCGGCCCATGGGGGAGCTGCGCGTCGGCATTCTAAAAATCAAGGAAAAGTGGGAAAAGTGGATGAACGCCGAGGTGTCCTACATCACCCAGGACTACCTGTCCGAAAAATTCCCCATCAAGATCACCTCCGATAATTTTGTCATCAGTGGATCGGCCCTTCCTTCAGAACGCCTCTGCCGGCTCATCAAACAGTTGGACCCCAATACTGCCCTGCTCCAAAACGACGAATTGATCGCCGCCCGCCTGGGAGAAAAGCAGTTTCAGCGACTCATCCGCGAAGAGGAGATCGAGGAATTGGTGGGGGAAGACCTGTACGGAACCCCCTTCCTCCGCATCAGAAACCTGTGGGACCTCTACCTACTCAACGACCAGGCCATCCGCGAAGACTTCGAACTGCTCACCCGCGATCGCGAGTCGGCCCCGATTCCGGCCAGCAATCAAGTGATCGGCGCCGAGCAGGTTTTTGTGGAGGCGGGCGCCAAGGTGGAATGTGCCATCCTCAACGCCAGCACCGGTCAACACTTCCACTACTGGTTCGTCGAGAGCCAGA
>CALCCH010000278.1 GCA_937899855.1 uncultured Saprospirales bacterium
TAACGGCGATAACCGAGAAGATTGGAGCAGTGAATGCCAACTATTTAAACCGACCTTCACCGGAGCTGAGAAAACAGAATAGGGTTAAAACCATCAAGGCATCTTTGGAAATTGAAGGAAACACCCTATCGGAAGATCAGATCACCGCCATCATTGAAAACAAAAGGGTGATCGGCCCGGAGAAAGACATCATTGAGGTGGTTAACGCGATTGAAGTATACGAACAACTCCCAAAATTGAATCCCGGCTCCCTTAAGTCGTTTCTCAAAGCGCATCAATTATTGATGAAGGGTTTGATAGCAGCTCCCGGCAAGCAGAGGACAAAATCCGTAGGAATATTCAAAGGGGATCAGGTATCCCATATTGCTCCTCCGGCGAATCAACCTCATTTTCTGATGAAGGAATTGTTTGACTATTACAAAAAGTCAGATGATCCAGTGTTGATAAAGAGTTGTGTGATGCACTACGAGATTGAATTCATCCACCCATTCATGGATGGGAACGGCCGGATGGGAAGACTGTGGCAAACCTTAATCCTAATGAAGGCCTATCCTTTGTTCGAATTCTTACCGTTCGAGACCATTATCAAGGAGCGGCAAGATCAGTACTACCGAACGCTTGAAATTTCGGACAAAGCGGGGAAGTCCACTCGTTTTATCGAATTTATTCTGGAGGCAATTGAGGAATCACTGGAGCAACTGCTAAAGCTGCAGAATCGACTCAATACTTCCGCCGATCGGATCAACTATTTCGTGCAAGTTTTTCAGGGGGAATATTTTTCCAGAAAAGACTATCTAACTTATTTCAAAGACCTTTCGAGCGCGACTGCCAGCCGGGACTTGAGGTACGGCGTTGAGCACGATTTACTGATTCGAGAAGGGGAGAAGCGAAATACGATCTATCGGCTAAAATAGCCGTAGAAGACTGCCGCGGGGTAAGTTTTTGACTCCGCCTTGCAACGGGAAGCCGAGACCACAAAATTATCCTTTCCCCCCTAGCCAGTATTCCCCCAATGGAGCCAACAAAAAAAGGTGACCTACCAGCAGTAGGCCACCTTTGTGGATATTTGAAGTTGATCGCACGGCCGATCAACTAGGATACGGATTAGTAATTTCCGGGCAGATCGAAGCGATCCAGGTTCATGACCTTGTCCCAGGCCTTTACAAAATCGCGGACGAATTTTTCCTGCGAATCAGAGCAGCCGTAGACTTCGGCAATGGCGCGCAACTCGGAGTTGGAACCAAAAATCAGGTCCACTCGGGTACCGGTCCACTTGACCGCTCCCGTCCGCCGATCGCGTCCTTCGAATTCGCTCTGTTCCTCATTGGTGGCCCGCCAGGTCGTGCCCATGTCGAGCAGGTTGATGAAGAAATCGTTGGTCAGGGCTCCGGGGCGATCGGTAAAGATACCGTGCTGGCTACCGTCGAAGTTGGTACCTATCGCGCGCATGCCGCCCAGGAGTACCGTCATCTCGGGTACCGTTAGGGTCATCAATTGGGCGCGGTCTACGAGCATCTCCTCGGCCGAAATGTCAAACGAGCCCTTGAGGTAGTTGCGGAAACCGTCCGCAGCGGGCTCGAGAATGGCGAAGGAGTCGACGTCGGTTTGCTCCGCCGTGGCATCTCCCCGGCCGGGTGTAAAGGGAACCGTCACCTCGTGGCCCGCCGTGCGAGCCGCCGCCTCTACCCCCGCGGCACCCGCCAGGACGATCAAATCGGCCAGCGAAACGCGCTTGTTACCCGTCTGGGCTTGGTTGAAGGTGGTCTGGATATTTTCCAGTGCGGTGAGTACTTCGGCCAACTGCTCTGGTTGGTTGACTTCCCAGTCCTTTTGCGGAGCTAGTCGTACCCGGGCGCCATTGGCACCACCGCGTTTGTCGGAACCCCGGAAGGTAGCGGCGGAAGCCCAAGCGGCCGAAACCAGCGCTGTTGCGCTCAGTCCGGTGGCCAGGATTTGCGCCTTGAGTTGAGTGGCGTCCGCAGCGTCGACCAGCTCGTGGTGGACGGCGGGGATGGGATCTTGCCAGATCAGGTCTTCCTCCGGTACCTCGGGACCGAGGTAGCGCGTTTTGGGACCCATGTCGCGGTGCGTCAGCTTGAACCAGGCACGGCCAAAGGCGTCGGCAAACTCATCGGGATTGGCGTAAATACGTCTCGAAATGGCCTCGTAAGCGGGATCTATGCGCAGGGCCAGGTCGGTGGTGAGCATAAAAGGCGCGTGCGTCACGTTGGGATCGTGGGCATCCGGTACCGTGCCTGCGCCCCCATTGTTTTTCGGCGTCCACTGGTAGGCCCCACCGGGGCTTTTGGTCAATTCCCAGTCGAAGCCAAAGAGGTTTTCAAAGTAGTTGTTGCTCCACTGGGTAGGGGTGGTCGTCCAGGCGCCTTCCAGGCCACTGGTGATGGCATCACCCGCTTTACCCGTACCAAAGTTGCTCTTCCAGCCCATGCTCTGCTCTTCGATGGTAGCTCCGGCGGGCTCGGCACTGAGAAATTCGGCGTCGCTGGCGGCTCCGTGGGCCTTACCGAAGGTGTGACCACCGGCGATCAGGGCTACGGTTTCTTCATCGTTCATGGCCATCCGAGCGAAGGTTTCGCGAATGTCGACGGCCGCGGCGATGGGGTCGGGGTTGCCATTGGGGCCTTCGGGGTTTACGTAGATCAGACCCATCTGTACGGCGGCCAGGGGTTGCTCCAGTTGGCGGTTACCGGAGTAGCGCTTGTCGTCCAGCCACTTGCCCTCCGATCCCCAGTAAATGTCCTGCTGAGGCTCCCAAGTATCCTCGCGACCACCAGCAAAACCAAAGGTTTTGAAGCCCATCGATTCCATGGCGCAGTTGCCAGTCAGGATCATCAGGTCGGCCCAGGAAAGCTTCCGGCCGTACTTTTGCTTGATGGGCCAGAGCAGAAGCCGGGCCTTGTCAAGGTTGGTGTTGTCGGGCCAGCTGTTGAGGGGAGCAAAACGCTGGGCACCCGCGCCTCCGCCACCCCGGCCATCCGCGGTGCGGTAGGTACCGGCACTGTGCCAGGCCATCCGAATGAAGAAAGGTCCGTAGTGGCCGTAGTCGGCGGGCCACCAATCCTGAGAATCGGTCATCAAATCGAAGATGGACTGCTTGACTTCGGCGAGGTCCAGGCTCTTGAAGGCCTCGGCGTAGTCAAAATCTGCCTCCATGGGATCCGAGAGGGTGGAATGTTGACGAAGGATGTTGAGTTTCAACTGGTTGGGCCACCAGTCCTGATTGTTCGTGCCACCACCGGCACTGTGTTTGAGGGTTCCGTGCATGAACGGGCATTTACCCGCACTGGTATCCGAACCATTACGTGATGTGGTCATATTTTAGGTTTTGTCCATGATAATTCAAATGTCATCCGCAAGATAGCGCAATTTAATGATAATTTTTATCGATTTAAATAATAATACGATAGGTAAGATCTATCGGATTGCTCGTCCGCAGCAAAGGCTTAGGGTCGGCAGAGGAAAAAAGCATTCCCTTGAGATAAACCGCGATAAACGGATGTTGTTGACCTTTAGGTCTATACCACCGAACCGGTCAACAAAAAATAATAGCCCATGTCCTGGAACAAGTATTACCCAATCATCATTGATCGATTATCATCCGACCCCTCGACCTGTCTCCAATTTTTCTCCAAGCGGAACCCAGCCCGGGGGGACAACGCTGCATCGCTGCTTTTTTCTTAAAACTACGCCAAATGAAAAAGATCGACTACGAAAAGACCATTGAGGCCCTGGAAGGCGAGGTCTGGCCACCGTCATCATACGATTCCCGAACGGTACAACGTATCCACCAACTGCGGCGGGTCAAAATGTCCGACCTGGAGCCCGAAGACCTCCGCCTCCTCCTCACCCAGAGCGTCGGCATTCCCCTGATCGTGGAGCGGGTGGTCGCTATTCTAATGGAAGATCCCTGGATCGAAACGGATTTTTACCCGGGAGATTTGCTGCTGGCTTGCCTCCGTCGGCTGGACCACGATTGGGGGGAGGCCACGGCCCTCAAAACCACCCTGGTCGACCGCTGTCGGGTCGAACTGGCCCGGGATACCGCCGCTGCGGGCCCGAGCCACCAGCACCGCAGAGCCATCGAAGACGCGCTGGATCATTACACCACTTAAAATTTGCATCATGAAAGCCATTCCCTATTTCCTTCCCTATTTCCTCGGACTGTTACTGGTCCTGAGTGCCTGTGGCCGGGAAAAACGCCAACGCAAGGGCTTTGCCGTCAATCCTTCCGCTTTGACCGAGCAGGCCCGCTCCGTCGACGGACTGCGGACCGATAGCCTGACCCTGCGGACCAAAGCCCAGGACATCCTGCTGACCCAGCACCCGGCCCACCGCCTGACTCCCATCTACCGCATCAACTACCACTCGCGGACCAACAAGCCCTTTACCGGCAGCAATCGCTATTACCGCAATTACGAGACCTACGGCATCGACGGCCTCAACAATTGGAATGGCAACTACCTGCCTGGCTTTTCCGCCATGACGGGCTACAATCTGGTCAATATCGCCCACCACGATCAAGATACCGACCAAAGCCGACCCCTGTTTGGCCAACCCGTGCTGATCCGTACCTTGTACTACCCCGCCTACTCCCGGGATACCCTCAACGGGCAGCCCATCGCGCGAAACCACTACTTGGTGTCGGCCCACGACGAAGACACCAATGGCGATGGCTTTATCACCACCAGGGATCTCCGGCGGTTTTTTCTCTTCAACCTCGCGGGGGAACGGATCGATACCCTCTTGCCACCCCACTACTCCGCCTACCGTTCGGAATACGACCCCACCAACGATCGGATGCTCGTCTTTGCCCGCTTGGATGAAAATCAAGATGGTCAGACAGTGTATGAGGAGGCGACCCACATCCGTTGGATCGACCTAAAAGATCCCCGACGGAGTGGTTGGCAATATCGGGGGGAGGCTGCTAACTGGACGCCCGCCCCAGTCGACTGATGATCCAAACGGAGAGGGCAATGACGATGAGGTAGCCAATGGTACTGACGAAGGGGGCAAAGGCCGCAAAGTGTGCCTGTAATTCGAGGTGTTTTTGAAAATGCGGCAGGTAGTCCTCCCGGTGGCGAATGGCAAAGGTGCTTCCAAACTGGAGGAGGAAGAGTAGGAGGTAAGTTCCAATGGCGAGTCCCAGCAGCTGAGGCGCCGCAAAGCGCCGCTGGTACACGCGCCAACGGATGCTGGCAAAAACCCACCAAACGATCAGTAGGGTGAGGAGGATGCTGCTGGCGGTGTTGAAAAAAGTGTGGACCATGCCGTAGACTCCGAATTGAAAAAGTAAGCCCTGTACCAGACTACCGATGGTTTGAAAGAGGCTTTCGATACTCAGGCCGAACAGTAGCCCCGCCGCGATGGATTGAAAATTGATGTCGCGGTTCAGCAGTTTTTCGGACCAATTGATTTCGTCGTCGAGGATTTTGCTCATCTTTTACGTGCTTTGTAGATCAGGGCGGCGGCCCGCTCCAAGGTAATATGCTGGGCGCAGCTAGCCACCGGGTCCCCAACGCTAGGCGACCGCAATCGTGAAGATGCCATTTTTTCCCCAGTTGGGGGGGATTTTTCCACCGGCGGATACGTTACCACGGCCATTTCTCCTTCCAAATCCGCGGTGGGCGCCCCTTCGCTTCGGTCCTCGACCCTGGTTCCCGCTGGAAGTAGGCCTTACCACTCTCCGCTGCGTTTGCGCCATTGAGGGATTTTTGACTAACTTTATTGGCTAACTCAAAATTCCATT
>CALCCH010000279.1 GCA_937899855.1 uncultured Saprospirales bacterium
AAATGCTGATGGGGTGTTTTAAAAAGGCGGCGTTGAGTTGTTTGACCCGGTACATAACGTAAAACAGGTAGATGAACATCAGCGACACCATAAAGGGCTCGCTGGGCAAATCGGTACCAAAGCCACCGGGGAGTGATACTTCCGTAGATAGGGGCAGGCAAGCGAGGAGAATAAAAAAGAGCAGCCGAAAATCGACGATGGCCACGTAGGCAAATAAGAACAGGGCCGGTAGTCCCGCCAGGAAATAACTGTCCGTCGCTAGGGCCAGAAAGATACTGCCCAGGGTGAGCAGTCCAAAGCCGGCGAACAGCTTTGCCGACAGCGTCTGAATGCCCCGGTATGGGCTCGAATCACTTGGCATTGATGATTTCCTTCCAGTTGACGTCGCGGTAGGTTTCGAGTAGCAGTACTCCAATGATGGAAAAAACGAAGGCGATGAATACGGAAGCCACCACCAGGACACTTCGTACCGGGCGCGACTTTACGATGGGCAGCTCGCCGGGCTCGATCAGGTAGATGGCGGTGAAGGGGGTTTGGTAAGCGGCCTTAAACTGCTTGAGGCGTTCGTTGTCCAAACCCGTTTGATCCCGCGCCTCTTTGTGTTCCTGTTCCATCGCATCGATGACGGACATCCCCTTGTTGAAGTGCTCGATCCGGGATTGGAGCGATTTGACCTCTTCTTCGTACCCCGCAATGTTGCTCTGTAGCTTGAGCAGGGTGTCGCGAGGCGTTCGTTTATTGGATTTGAACTGCGTCAGCCGGGCCCGCGTTCGCGTCAGCCGCGACTCACTCTTGGCCAGCAGCTCGGCGAATAGCTCGCTCTGGGACACCGTATTATAGATACCGTAGGCCCTCCGCAAATTGGCTAGGCTATCGCCCAAGGCTCGGAGGTTGCGGCGCTGTTCGTTGAGCTGCTTCTCCTGCTTGGCAATGGCCTGCAACTGGCTGTTCTTGATCAGACTCTGGCCCAACTCATTGACCATCTCCCGGGCATCATTGACCATATTCATGGCCACTTGGGGGTCCTTGTCTTCTACCGTGATCTCGATGGCATCGTACTTGGTTTTGACTACCGTGTACAATTTCGCCAGCGTACGCCGGACTTTGTAGGGCGCCCGTTTGTGGGTCGAGTCGATGTCGTAATGGGCGTAGAGGTTGTATTTCTGGATGAGCCGTTCGGCGATTTTACTCGATTCGCAGATCGTCAGCACCCGGTCCTGATCCTCCGATTCCCCGTAGTATTCCTTGTCTTTTTCAATGGGGCCCACCCCCTCTGGCTTGGCCAAGTCGGGGCTGGCTGCGTAGAAGATGGTCGACGATTCGTAGTAATCGGGGAGCAGCAAAGCAATGATGACACTCCCCACGGCGGCGATGGCGCAGACGTAGAAAATCTGTTTTTTCCACTTGAAGAGGGTTTGGATAACTCCCAACAAACTGTCTTTGTGTTCCATTTAGTTGATTATTTCGCGCAAAAGTAGAAAAAAAGCTCAAGACGAACGGAGGAAAGTGGATAATTGCCTTGGATGAATCATCCGAAAAGCTAACGCGATCAATAGCCCCAGACATATACTCAAGCAAAAATTAACAAACCAGTCAAAGGGTAGGTATTTGGAGCAACCGTAGGCCGCCATCACCGTGAGTCCCGCAAAGCCTCCCACCCGAGCCACCGCCCCCCACCGCCAGTCCAAACCGAACGCCCGCTGGGCCAGGATCAACTGCGCCAACAGCAGCGCAAACTGGGTGAGCACCGTCGCTACGGCGGCCCCCAGGGCCCGATACGTTGGAATCAGAGCGAGATTGAGGACCACATTGCCCACCACCCCCAGCAGCAAAAGCCGGTTCAGTAGGCGCAAATTGCCATTGGCCGTCAGCAGGGTCCCCCAGATGTAAGTGCCGCTGACCGCCACAAAAGTCAGGAGCAGGATGCCCATGACCTCCCCCCAGTACGCGTCGGCCCCGGTGTAGAGCAATTGCATCACCGGCTGCTGGAAAAAATAAGCGCTCGCCGCAGCGGTGATCGACCCAGCCCAGATGAGGCGGAAGCTAAAACCCGCCAGCGGAGCGACGGGCTGGCCCTCCTTGAGGAGTCGGGCAAACATGGGCAGGAGCAAACCCGCAAAGAGAAAGCCGATCATATTGAGGGCATCGAGCAGGCGGTAGCCCGCCGCGTACACCCCCGCCTCGTATTCGCCATTGGCGAGCAAACGCTCGATCATCACCCCATCAATACGGGTGTAGAGGGTCATCAAAAAGATCACCAGGGCAAAGGGGTAACTCTCGCGCAAGATCAGCCGCCAAAACCGAGGTTCAAAACGCAGCCGCAGGCTGCGGACTCGGGGCCCGAGAAAGACCAGGGCCCAACCGATACTGAGCAGGTACGACAACGTTTGCGCCCCGATAAACCACTCGATCCGGAACTGCGCCCGGAGGCGCGGCGTCCCGAGCAACACCCCACAGAGGAGGATCATCAGCAACTTATCCAGCGCCGAGATGATGCTGTCCCGCCGGTAAAACCCCAGTCCACTGAGGTTGGTCCGCATGTAGAAGAGCACACCAAAAATCAAATGAATACCCCCAATCATCAGGAGCAGCCGATCGTACTGCTGGCCGTAGCCCGCCAGACGCGCTCCCAGCAGAATCGCCGCGAAGTAGAGCAGCGCCAGCACCAGCTTCAGGCTCAGGATCCGAGGCAGAAAGCGGTGGACCAGGGAGCGGTGCTGGGCAATCAGCCGGTTGTTGTAATTTTGGATGCCAAAATCATTGATGATCTGAAAGAGGTAGGTAAAATTGAAGAGGGCGAAGAAAAGACCGTAGCGCTCCGGCCCCACCGTATTTTGCACCGTGAGGTCGACCCCGAAGATGTACAGCGGCTTGATCAGCAGGTTGATCCCAACGAGGAAGAGGATATTGATAAAAAACTCCCGATTCATGAGCCCGTGCTATGGGGGTAATCGCCCCGGTGAAAGGAGGTATTCCGTCCCCGATGCGGGCCGGGGAAGTCCTCGCCGGGATAAAGATAGGACAATTTGGCCTACTCGTAGCGCAGCGATTCGATCGGATCGAGCCGCGAAGCCTTGAGGGCGGGGTAGAGGCCCGAAAGGATGCCGACAAAAAAACAGGTGAGGATACCGGTGAGAATCCACATCCAGGGAATGAGAAAATTGCCCTCCAGAAAGATGGCCACCATATTGCCAATGATGATGCCGAAGAAGACCCCGAGGAGCCCCCCGAGTTGGCAAATGACGACGGCCTCGGTCAGGAATTGCATCAGTACCGTCCGGCGGGTGGCGCCCACGGCTTTGGAGATTCCGATTTCCTTGGTGCGTTCGGTCACCGATACCAGCATGATGTTCATCAGGCCGATGGCCGCCCCGAGTAGGGTAATCCAACCGATGGCGGCCGCGGCGAGCTGGAGGTTGGCCGTATTCTCGCGGATGATCTTGAGGAGGCTATCGCTCTGGCGAATGGAAAAGTCGTCGGCCTGGCCGATCCGCAGTCGCCGGATGTTGCGAAACAAACCCGTCGCCATTCCCGAGGCGGGTTCCATATCTTCGGCCGTACGCACCGCCACCACCAGGTCGAAATTGGTTTTTTGGGTACCGTAATAACGCTTGACCAGCGTCAGGGGGGCCATCACGATTCGGTCCTCGCTGGCTCCCTGGCTGGCACCCTTACTCGCCAGGATACCAATGACTTTGAGGCGGATGTTGTCGACGGTAATCGTTTGGTTGAGGGCCCGTTCGGGGATCTCGTCAAAAAGGGCGTCGACGATGTCCATACCGATGAGGGCCCGGGGCGTCCCCGACTCCAGCTCCGTTTCCGAAAAGCCCCGCCCCAGCAGAAGGTCGTAGCCGTTGATGCTGAGGAAATATTCGTCGATGCCCTTTACCGGCACGTTGGGGTTGGTTTGCTCCTCTCGGTAGTTTACCGTGGCCAGGGAGGTACCGATAAAAGACATACTCACCTTGCTGGGAAAAGTAAAACGGTCTTTAAAAGCCATCGCCTGCCGGTAGCTGATCTCCGCCCCCTGCTTGATCCGCCGACCACCGCGGTTTCCACGGGGCCCGTCTTCACGTGCCGGGCGAATCTGAAAGGCATTGGCCCCCAACTCCGATAGGTTGTCGTTGAGCGAATAAATGGCAGCGTCGATGGCCGTGAGGATGCCCACCAAGGCCATGATCCCAAAGGCGATGATCAACATCGTCAGGATCGAGCGCAGGAGGTTGGCCCGGACCGATTGTAAGGCAATTTTGACGTTTTCCCACCAATTCATAAGCAAAGGAGTACTTGGGTGACGCGCTGAAAGTAGGACAAAATAAGCGAATTCCGGCTTTCGAATCGATTAATTGGAAGTTCTTTTAGATCAATGGTCCCCATTTTCTACCGTCTTTCTCCCCAGCGGTTCCAACACCGCCATCCCCTCCGCGTACACCCCCGCCGCACTGGCGACGATTTCCCTACCCAACAGGTAATCCTCCCCACCCCTAAAATCACTCACCTTACCCCCCGCTTCTTCTACCAAAAAGGCACCCGCCGCTACATCCCAAGCATTGAGGCTGTGCTCAAAGAAAAAGTCGAAGCGACCACAAGCCACGTAGGCCAAATCCAAGGCCGCCGAGCCCAGCCGGCGGATCCCCCGACAGCGTTGCATCAAAGCTCCCAGCACTTCCAAATAAGCGCCCTGCCGCGAGTAATCGTAATACGGAAAACCCGTCGCCACCAAGGTGTCGGCCAAGTGGCGGACCGGGCGGGTACGGATGGGAGCGGTGTTGAGGTAGGCCCCTCCTCCCTGCCAGGCGTAAAAACACTCCTCGCGGTTGACTTCGTAGACGATGCCCAAAATGCTGCGCCCCTCCCGCTGTAGGGCCACGCTGATCGAGAAAAAGGGCAACTGGTGCAAAAAATTGGTGGTGCCATCCAAAGGGTCAATAATCCAGCGGTACTGGCCCTCCTCCTGCGCAACGGTCTCCTCTTCGGTCAAAAAGACGGCTTCGGGAAGCAGGGCCCCCAGGCCGCTGACCAACTGCCGTTCGGCCTCCTGATCGACGTAGCTGACCAGGCTGTTGATACTCTTGGTTTCAATCGCGCTCTCGGCCACTTTTCCGCGTTGAGTAGCGATAAAGGCACCGGTGGCTTTGACCACCGAATGGCCTGCATACTAAGGGATTGGGCTTGGGTATTCGACATGCGTTGAGGTTTTGATCCGCCCCCTCAATGATACGGCTATCACCACCCAATTACAAGTTAGAACCCACTGGCCTTGGCCTGGCTACTGGACTTGACGGGGTTCCAGGGGTCGTCGTAGGATTTGCGGAAGAAAAACTCGTCGATGTAAGCCCGGGTCCGTACCAAACGCAAAAATACACCGGTGTAGAGCACCATGAGGGGCACGTAGGGCCAGAGTTTGAGCTCCTCCTCCTTGCGCTCCGACATCAGGTGAATGGCGATCATCTGGGCGTAGCCCGAAACGACGTACAGGGTGATGTTCATGGGGATGATGAATTTCAGGGCGCCGGAGTAATTGAGCAGCAGGTCGATGAGGTAGAGCCACCAGGCAATGTCGAGGACGACGTTGTAAAAAACGTTTTCGAAGACGGCGAAGAAATTGCCCCACTTAAATTCCTTGTAGGGGGTAAACAGGTCATTGTGCTTGCGCACCCGAAAGCGAATAATCGACTTGTCCCAGCGCAGGCGCTGCTTTTTGAGGATCTTAAAATTGGCGGGCACACTGGTCAGACAGATTGCCGTGGGCTCAAAGTAAATCCGGTAGCCCGACTTGCGCAACTTGACCGTAATGTCGCCATCCAAACCGGGCCCGATGTCCCAACCCCCAATGGCCCGTACCGCATCCATCTTAAAGGCACCAAAAGCTCCCGAGATGATTTTGTACACCCGCAGGGTGGAGGTGACCACCCGACCCATCGAAATGGTCTTGAGGTATTCGATGGCTTGGAGGCGACTGGCGAGGTTGTCCTCAAAGTCGCGCACCTTGACGTTGCCGCCGATGCCCCCGATGTTGGGATCGAGGTAAAAGGGAATCAGGACCCGTTCGATGGCGTCGCGGTCGAAGGAACAGTCGGCATCGAGGTGGACGACGTACTTGCCCGTCGAGTAACGCAGGGCAAGGTTGGCGGCACTGGCCTTGCCCCCCCGCATGTCGTTGCGCAAAAACTTGGTGAGCATGCCGTTGCGCAGCAAGCTACTTCCAATCAAGGGAGTTTGGTCGTCCGAGCCGTCATCCACGATGATCAACTCGCAGTTTTGGTAGGTCTGCTCGTTGAGGGATTTGACCAGTTTAAAGAGGTGCTTCCCCTCGTTCTTTCCCGGTACAATGATCGACACGAAGGGATTTTCGGTAAACAACTGCCTACGGGCTGCTTCCCACTTTCGCTTCCGTTCCTTTCGCATCAACCAAAAGTAAAAGATCACCACAAAGTCGATGATGACGTAACGCGTAAACTCGAAGACCATAAAGTGCCAGAAAATACGCATAAACTTTCCCAGTCCACCGTAGTACCAGTAGCACAAATATTCGGGCAATATGTTCTCGATGATCGGATTCACAATTGTTCGATATTGAGTTCAGCACCCACGGGGAAAAACTCGATGTACTCGATGATTCCCGCGATGCCCAAATTGTCGCCGAGCAATTTTTGAATATTGTAGTCCAAAATCTCGTGCAGCACCTTGATATCTTTGGCTTTGATCTCCGGTAGCAAGAGCAGGAAGGTATTGAGGTCTCGGGCCGTCACCGAATCGACCGGTCGGATGTAGTGGCTGATGGTCAGCAGGGATTCCCGCATGATCTTTTCGCGCGTCGTTTGGTCGAGGTGGGCCAATGGGGCTTCTTTGAGACGGAGGGCTCCCAGGTAACTATTGAGCTTGCGCAACTGAATACGCTGGAGTTCGTGTTGGTAAAAAATGTGCCAAACCTCGTAGGCGAGGATGCGCTGATCCTGCTGCAGTGGTACCTCCTGCGGGTCAAACTTTTTAAAACCCCCGATGGCCAAGTCGCGACCGAAGGCGGTCACCTGATAGTTTTTGATGGCCCGCGTCTGCAAGTGTTGGAGTTCGTTGACCGTCCCGCAGTCGACACATTTGGCCTTCATGGTAGTTTCCTGCGACTCGTGGCCACAGCTGTTGCAGTGGTAAATCTCCGAAGGCTTATCGTAGTCGATACCGATGTGGCGCAGCTCCTTGTCGCACTTGGGGCAGATCAGCTTGTCGCCCCGTTCAAAATCGGAGGCGGGTCCGATGTGGGCACAGCGAAAGTGATGGATCAGCTCCACCGCCACCAGGTCGATCGAGTGGCACTTGGGACAGCTTTCCCGGAAATTGAGGTAGCCCCCGTAGCAGTCCTTACACAGGTTGACCCGGTCGATGAGCTCCCCCTCCAGCCAACCTTCCTCTTCCGCTTTCTTCAGGATGTCGAGCAGGATGGGGACTTCGCGGTCCTCGATCAGGCTGGACAAGTAGGGAAAGACGTACCCAATTTTGGCTTCCCGGGAACGGAAGGGCTGGAGGTCCACCTCCCGGGTGTAGAGGTACTGAAGCGTCTTGACCAGGGCCGCCTCCTTAAAGGAGTAGCGGTTGTTGATCGTCCGTACCTCGCGGATTCGGCGGCCGATCGCGGCGCTGCGTTGCATGCAGGCCTGGATGCGCTCGAAGCTCAGCAAGCCGTCGGTTTGTTGGACCAGCTCGGGACTCAGCCCCTCGTCGCTGACGAAGATGGGCTTGAGGTAAAAGTTTTTGAACCGCATGCCGCGAATTTGCCGCAGCATGGCCCGAATCACTTTCTCGTCCGTTGCCTCAATCACCATCGCATCCGCGTCGAAGAGCTCCCGCTCCTTCAACTGCTCCAGGCTGACGACGTGCAAAAACTGCTGGTCGTCGAACCGGGCTTCGGATGTGATGTGATTAAATTGATCCATAATTTGCTCTGTACGCAGTGCAAGGTGCTACCAGGGCAGCTGGTAGCGGTACTTGGTCACTTCGCTGTTCATCTTGTAAAATTTGAGCCACTTGGTCATCTCCAACTCGTTGAGGGGAATGACTTCGGCGACGACGTTGCGTTCGATCGGTTCGTATTTTTTCTGAAACTCCGCGGGTACCGCGTAAGTCGATACGTAAAAGTTATTGATAAAGCCCGTACTGGCACTGCCGTCCGGGAACTCCAACCAGACCTTGTCGCCCTTGTGGATGTGCGGGACGTCATAAGGGTCGAAAAAGGCTTTGATACTCACCTTGTCGAGTTGGTGGATGGCCATCACCGCCTGTTGCTCGTAGCAAACCTCGTTGGGGTCCATGTTGATCTGGCCGATGATGCCCGTGATTTTGGCGACGTAGGGTACGATGGAGCCAATGACTTCCTGCCGCAGGATGCGCATTTGCTTTTGCTCGATCTCCTGCGATTCCAAATCCTTGAGGTGCTTGCGGAGGTAGTAAATTTCCCGCAGCAGTACGTCCTTTTGCGTTTCCAGCCGAACGATGTCTCCCTGGATGTAGGACAGCCGCGATTCGATTTCATTGACCCCCAAGATGATCAACTCTTTCTGGTGCTCCAGTTCTTTGTTCTTAAAATCCAGCTGCTCTTTAAAGCGATTGAGTGCTGCCTTTTTGATGGAAATCTGCTTACGGGTATTGAGCTTGTCACGGATCAACCAATCCGCCGGCTCGTCGCTGCTCACGATCGAAGTCGTTCGGCTCTTGCTCGTCTCGTAGCGGTAGTAAAATAGGGTGTCGCCCGCCAGGACGGTATCGCCCTCGGCCACCAGGATACTGGAGATGCGGATGTCATCGGTAAATTGGACGGACTGCTTCGACAGTTTGACCTGTCCGTCACCGATGATGAGGAGCGCGCCCCGGTAGATCCTTTTGCCCACCGAATAAGCGATCAAAAGCAGCACTCCAATGAAGAGGATGCGCTGCCAGTTGATTCCCGGTTTGGCCTTGGGGGGCTCTTTGAGGGTTTTGATGACCGAAGTCTTCTGCTTTAGGCTAAATTGTTTCACGTCATTGTGTTTGATTGGCTATACCCAGCGGCTGGTGGCTTATTCTATCCCGAGGTTTTTCTTGTCGAGTTCCATGATCCGGTGAATGTCTTCGAACAGGAAATATTCCGTTCCGCTGGTCTGGGTTTCCAGTTGGATCCAGCGTTCGAGTTCATTGCGATTCTGAAAAATTTGATCCGGCACCTTGGTCAACTGAATCTGCGTACGCCCCCCGATGCCATCCACACTCGACAGCTGGAGCTGGCCGGAATAGTCGAGCTTGCGGTACTGCCCACTCAGACGGGTTTGTACCTTGGTCGGCAGCGCAACCTGGGCTTCGGCGGAGCTGAAT